>CABSYH010000090.1:0-6975 GCA_902481965.1 uncultured Collinsella sp. | reverse complement strand
CACGAGCGGGGGCTCCTATCTTTTTAGTGCCCTCGGATTGGGTCATAGTGTCTGTCGGTACCAAAACATCGGCGTTACCTTTGTTGTTGGTAATGACTTAGTCGTTGGGGACGTTCTTAAACGACTATGACCCCTTTGCATCAGTTTCTGTCGAGTCGGTGCTTCTTGCGGGTTGCCCGTATAATGGTTTGCGTATGAACCGCAACCAAGGAGTTCCAGTTTATGGACCAGAGCCTTTTTAAATTCGACTTGATCGCCGAGGACCCGACGACGCACGCGCGTGCCGGCGTGCTGCACACCCCGCACGGCGACATCGAGACGCCGATCTTTATGCCCGTGGGCACCAAGGCAAACGTCAAGGGCATCCCCACCGAGACCGTTAAGCAGCTCGGTGCGCAGATCGTGCTCGCCAACACCTACCACCTGTCCATGCGTCCCGGCGAGGACACCATCGCCGAGCTGGGCGGACTGCACAAGTTTATGAATTGGCATGGCCCCATTCTTACCGACTCGGGCGGCTTCCAGGTGTTCAGCCACAACGACGCCGTCAAGCTCACCGACGAGGGCGTGCGCTTTATCGTCAACGACTACGACGGCCGCCATGTGTTCTGGACGCCCGAGGACAACATAGAAATCGCCATGAAGCTCGGTTCCGACATCTGCATGCAGCTCGACCAATGCCCGGGCTATCCCGCCACGCGCGCCTACGTTGAGCGCGCCGTTGAGCTGTCGAGTATGTGGGCCGAGCGCTGCTACAAGGCTCACACCCGCGATGACCAGGCGCTCTTTGGCATCGTCCAGGGTGGCATGCATCTGGATCTGCGCCTGCGCTCGCTGCGCCATCTGGAGGAGTGCGGCGACTTCCCCGGTTACGGCATCGGCGGCTACTCGGTGGGCGAGGACCACGAGACTATGTTCGAGACGCTGGCGCCGCTGGTTTCCGAGTACATGCCTAAGCACAAGCCGCGCTACCTCATGGGCGTCGGCAACCCTACCACGCTCGTGCGCGGCGTTGGCGTGGGCATCGACATGTTCGACTGCGTGCTGCCGACGCGCACCGGTCGCATGGGTACGGCGTTCTCCAGTGAGGGTCGCCTCAACTTCCGTAACGCGCGCTTTGCGCACGACGACGGCCCCATCGACCCCACCTGCACCTGCCCGGTGTGCACGGGCGGCTACAGCCGCGCGCTCATCCGCCACATGGTCACGCAGAAGGAGATGCTCGGCGGTATTCTGCTGTCGATGCACAACATCTACTACCTGCTCAACCTTATGCAGCGTGCCCGCCAGGCCATTATCGAGGGCCGCTACGGCGCGTTCGTGAGTGACTGGATGAACAGTCCTGCGGCGGTGGATTACTAAGGGCGACAGACACGCTTGCAGCGCGTGGGCAACGGCAAAAACTGAGCGGCAGCCGCACGTCACATTCACTGACGTCGTCTGCGCGACCGCTGACCGATAGCTTGCAAGCACTTGATACATCGTGGGTACCATACCGAATAGTTGATGTTCGGGCGGGTGTTTGGCGCATGGCGTCGACCCCGCCCGTTTTTCTTTTTCTCGATAGGAGCACCCATGATTAAGAACGAGAATGTCGAGGGCGAGCCTGCCTACGACGAGACGTACCGCCGCGGCCCCGTGGTCATGCGCGGCCCCATGATTCCTAAGGACAACACCTACGCCAACCTGCTGGCGCCCGAGGAGTCGACCGACTGGTTGCATGCCGATCCGTGGCGCGTACTGCGCATCCAGGCCGAGTTTGTCGATGGCTTTGGCGCACTTGCCGAGTTAGGGCCTGCGGTGACCATCTTTGGTAGTGCCCGTACGCCCAAGACCGATCCGCTCTACAAGGCGGCGCGCACGGTCGGCCGTAAGATTGCCCAGCGCGGCGTGGCGGTTATCACCGGTGGCGGCCCCGGCATCATGGAGGCGGCCAACAGGGGAGCGGCGAGCGTCAACGGCAAGTCAGTTGGTTTGGGCATTGAACTGCCGCACGAGCAGGGGCTCAACAAATACGTGAACCTCGGTATGGACTTCCGCTACTTCTTTGTGCGCAAGACCATGTTCGTCAAATACAGCTCGGGCGCTATCGTGTTTCCCGGCGGGTTTGGCACGCTCGACGAGATGTTCGAGGTGCTCACGCTGGTGCAAACGCACAAGGTCAAGCGCATGCCGCTTGTGCTGGTAGGCAGCGAGTACTGGCAGGGCCTATTCGACTGGCTTAACGGTCCGGTGATGGACGCCGGTATGATCAGCCCGCTCGATCCGGAACTGGTGCACATCACCGACGACCTCAACGAGGCCGTCGACATTGCGCTCAGCGGGCTGATGTAGGGCGAGGTGCCTGTCGTTGTAGTAATGAAAACGGCAGATTGATGCTATTTAACATCAGTCTGCCATCTAAACTGGGTATACTGGTGTAAAAGACGAGGGCGAGGAGGTCGCAAATGTCTACAGCAACAGTTAAGCCTACGACGGTTCGAATCGAAGAGGGGCTCAAGGAGCAGGCGACTGAGTTCTTGGATTCGGTCGGCCTCAGCCTCAATTCCTATCTCAATCTTGCCGTTCGGCAGCTGGTAAATCAGCGAAAGATTCCTTTTGAGATTGTAGGAAGGGCGGAGGTGCCCAACGAGGCGACGAGACGCGCCATGGTGATTGCCGAGGCTCATGAGTTGGGGATTCTGCCAGACGACAGCCCGTCATTCAATAACGCTGATGAGCTTATATCGTTCCTCGATGAGGGCTAGCGATGTTTGAGATTAAAGTCGAGGCTCAGTTTAAGGCGGATTACAAACGGACGATGCGCATCCATCCGCAGCTAAAAAGTGAGTTTAAAGCGGCGGTTGCAGAGCTTGTGGCTCATGGGTCACTTCCGGCGGAGTATGGCGCCCACGAGCTCTCAAACCCGGGCGGAAACTACAACGGCCACATCGATTTCCACCTATCCGATGGTTTGGTCGATGTGGTCGTTCTGTACTTGCCGCATAAGACTAATCCTGTGATCCGACTGGTCAGAATGGGCTCGCATGAGGAACTGTTCCAGGGTCCGCTGGGCTGATCGCCGATTTCCAAGTTGCGGTGGAATAGGGATTGATTTGCGGCTGATAAGCCAAAAAAAGTCCCTATTCCACCGCAAGCGGTAAAGGTGCCCCTAGTGGATGGGCTGGTAGCGGGGGCAGTAGCTGATGGCGATGGCGTCGACGCCTACATGGGTGGCGATGGTGCAGCCGATGGGGCCGGTGCCGGCGTCTACGTAGTCCTGGCCCGCGAGCGCCTCGTTGACAAGTTCCTGCTCCTCGGCAGCACCGGTCGTGAGCACGCGAACGCTTGAGCCCGGGTGCTCGGTCAAAAACGCGAGGCAGTCAGCCATGGTGTTCGCAACGATGCGCTTGGCTCCGCGGCCCTTCTTGATGGCCTTGATCTCGCCCGACTGCCACTCCGGCGAAACGGCCAGGCGAATGTTGAGCATCTGCGTGAGCTGGCCGGCGAGCTTGGGCGCGCGGCCGTTCTTAACGAGGTTCTCGAGCGTGCGGGGAATCAGCAGCAGGTGGGCGTCGGGCAGCGTCGCGCGGATCTGCGCCTCGGTCTCGTCCAGGCTGCGGCCGTCCTCGCGCATGGCCAGCGCGTACTCCACCAGCAGGCCCTCGGCGCCCGAGCCGGTGCGCGAGTCGATGCAGCGCACGTCGAGCTCGTGCGTTTCGGCCGTCAGGCTGGCGTTGGCATAGCAGGCGGACCACTCGCTGCACAGCGAGATAAAGATGGCGCTATCGTGACCGTCGGCGCGCACGCGGTCAAAGAGTTCCTTGAACTCGCCGGCACTCGGCTGCGAGGTGTGCGGCAGCTGCTCGGAGCCGGCCATGCGGGCGACGTACTCTTGGGCGGTAATCTGCACCTGGTCGAGCAGGTCCTCGCCCTCGATAATCACATGCAGCGGAATCACGTAAATGCCGAGCTCTTGGGCGCGGGCTGGGGAGATGTCCGACGTGGAGTCGGTTATGATGGCAAAAGACATAATTGCACCTTTCGTTGGGGCGCGACGGCGCGGCCTTCTGAGAGCAAAGTGCGACAAGTATAGTGGAGTTGCTCTAGATTGCTAGGTTAAATTGTTGAATAGTCAACAGTTTGAAGTGTCGGTGTGGAAATCGTCAACTGGGGAAGAGGGATGCCGATGGAGGCGCTGGAGATATGCAAGCGGCCGGTCGTGCTGTTTGATTTTGATGGCACGGTGGCCGATACGGGTCGGGCGGTGATGACCTCGACGCGCAAGACGCTGGCTGCACGCGGGTTTTCGGAGGCGCAGATGGGTGACCTGCGTCGCATGATCGGGCCGCCCCTGTGGAAGAGTTTTCACGACTTTTATGGCTTCTCCCGCGAGGATTCGCTTGTGGTGGCCGACGAGTACCGCGCCTTTTTTGACGAGCTGGGACCGGAGGAGTATCCCGTGTTCGACGGGATCCCCGAGCTGCTGGATGGGTTGGTCGCCCAGGGCAAGCGCTTGGCCGTGGCGACGTCGCGCATGGAGGCGAAGTGTATCGACATGGTGCATGAGCTGGGTCTTTCTCAGTTTGAGGCGGTGGCTGGCATGAATCCGCTGCAGGGGCGCGAGACCAAGGCCGATTCGGTCCGCGATGCCCTGGCAGAGCTCGGTATGACGGCGTGCGATGCCGTGATGATCGGCGATCGCTTCAACGATGTGGAGGGCGCGCACGCAATGGGCGTACCGTGCATCGGTATCTATTCGGGCGCGGCGGCGCCGGGCGAGCACGAGGCGGCGGGTGCCGATGCAGTGGTGCACTCGGTGGCCGAGCTTGCTAAACTTTTCGCTATATAAGTACTTGATGTGAGGGGCGGGCGTACCCGTCGCTCATTGGTAAGGAGGCAGTCCATGAATCAGGTGGAGCAGAGCGTCGCTGAGTATGTCGACGAGGTCTGGGAGGATGTCGTCGCCGATATCGAGCAGCTGGTGAGTTATCCGTCCGTAGCCGTTGCTGCCGATGCGGAGCCTAGCGCGCCGTTTGGCCGCCCGGTTCGTGATGCGCTCGATTGCGCGCTCGGCATTGCGCAAAAGCTCGGCTACCAGACGAGCGACGACGAGGGCTATGTGGGCATTGCCGATATCCCGGGTCGCGGCGACAAGCAGCTCGCGACCATCTGCCACGTGGACGTGGTGCCCGCCGGCCCCGGCTGGAACACCGACCCGTTTGCGATGGAGCGTCGCGAGGGATGGCTGCTCGGCCGTGGCGTGATTGATGACAAGGGTCCGGCGGTGTTGTCGCTCTACGCCGGTGCCTACCTGCTCAAGCACGGCATTGTGCCGCGCTATACCTTTCGCGCGCTGCTGGGCTGCGATGAGGAAGTGGGCATGTCCGACGTTCACCATTATCTGGAGAACCACGCAGACCCCGACTTTTTGTTTACGCCCGATGCCGAGTTCCCGGTCTGCAATGCCGAGAAGGGCCAGTTTGGGGCGACGTTCGTGAGCCCCAAGATCGACGGCGGGCGCATCGTGTCGTGGTGCGGCTCCGAGGCGAGCAATGCCATTCCGTCGCAGTCCATCTGCGAGCTTGCGATTGCCGCCGATGAGCTGCCGGCGCCCGTTGAGAACGTCGACCGCCTGGAGATCACGGCGCTTGATAACGGGCATGCGCAGATTTTTGCCCACGGCATTGGCGGTCATGCCTCGATGCCCGAGGGAACGATCAATGCCGTCGGCCTGATTGTGTCGTATCTGCGCGAGGCCGAGGACGCGTTTGGTGCACGCGACGAGCGCCTGCTGACGCCTGCCGAGCACGAGTTCGTCAAGTTCCTGGCCTTTGTGCATGCGGATGCCTATGGCCGCGGCCTGGGTATCGATGCGACGAGTCCGGCGTTTGGCCCGCTTACCTGCAACGCTGGCGTCATCCGCGTGGCGGATGGCCATATTGAGCAGGTCATCGACGTGCGCTTCCCCGACAGCACGAGTGCCGATACCATCCGCGAGCAGCTCGACCCGCTCGTGGGCCGTTTTGGCGTGACGTGCCAGCTGGGTCGCGCTAAGGTGCCGTTCTCGGTGTCTTCCGACGATCTGGCCGTGAAGGCGCTTATCGATACCTATAACGAGTTTACGGGCAAGCATGCTGAGCCCTTTGCCATGGGCGGCGGCACGTACGCACGCAACTTTGCCCGCGCCGTCTCGTTTGGCCCCGAGGAGACCGGCCTGGAGCTGCCCGCATGGGGCGGCCAGATGCACGGCCCCAACGAGTGCGCCAACGAGGAACAGCTTAAACAAGCGCTCAAGATCTATATTGTTGCGATCCTCCGTTTGAATGAATTAGAGCTTTAAGGTCTCGCGGTTTCCCAATCTAAGTTGCGGTGGAATAGTTCCTAGAATGGGCCATTTGATGGCCAAGCAGGAACTATTTCACCGCAACTTTGTTTTTATTGGTGTAAAAGGCTGGTCATGTTCGGCGGCGGGTTTGTTATTCGTTTGTAAAGCCGAGCCGCGCTTGCGGTAAGGGTCTATCAATAGCCCGTAAGAAACCGCAGTTGGCGCGGGCACTGCCCGATCGGGGCCGTATCTTTCCAAACAGCAAAGCGGGCAGGGTGCCCGCGAGTCGCATGTATGAAAGGAAGATCATGCTCGATCAGGCTTATTCTCGTCGTCAGTTCCTCGGCCTCGCTGGTGGCCTCGCCAGCTTCGTGGGCCTCGGCCTCGTTGGCTGCGGCGGCTCAGGTGCCTCCGGTGCCGCCGACAAGGGTAGCGCCGCCGCTGCCGAGTCCGTCTCCGGCGAGGTGACCTACGACGGTGCCTCCTCGTTCCAGGCTCTCGTCGAGGCTGCTGCCGAGAAGTTCATGGATGCCAACCCCGACGTCTCCATCTCCGGCTCGGGCAACGGTTCGGGCAAGGGTCTGACCGCTGTCGCCGCTGGCACCGTCACCATCGGTAACTCCGATGTCTTCGCCGAGACCAAGCTCGAGGCCGACCAGGTCAAGAAC
>CABSYH010000089.1:0-6985 GCA_902481965.1 uncultured Collinsella sp. | reverse complement strand
GGCCCGTGGGTTATACCCTAAGAGCAAACCACCCTTTTTAAGGGTGGTTCTGATTCAAGGCACCTTGCTCGCTCTGGCGGGCTTTCGCTGTCCGCGCCAAAACATCGGCGTTGCCGGGCCGGCACTTGGGGACGTTCCTTTTCTGCCGGCACCTGGGGACACTCCTTAGCCGTTGGGGGCGTTCTTAATACGACTGGTCATTCAAGAAGGTTCCCAACGACCACCCGCAGAATGGCGTGGATAATCTCCCATTTTTGGCTTGGTGACGGGTTCAAAGTGGGAGATTATCCACGCTCATCCGGAAAGTGTCCGAAAATCCACGCTCATTCGCCTTGGATTGCGTCGTCCGTGGCCGGCCGCCGCGCGGCACCGGTCCGCGTGGCGGCGTATAATCGGCGGCAGATGACTTAGACGTTAGGAAACCATGACCGATAGCATGCAGCAGATGGCGCTCGACACGCTCGGCGCCTATTTTGGCTACACCTCGTTTCGCCCGGGACAGGACCGCATGGTCGATGCGATTCTTGCCGGTCGCGATGCGCTGGGTGTTATGCCCACGGGCGCCGGCAAGTCCATTTGCTACCAGGTGCCCGCGCTCATGCTGCCCGGCATCACCTTTGTGGTGAGTCCGCTGCTGTCGCTTATGGAGGACCAGACCCGTGCGTTGCTCGCAGCGGATGCGCGACCCAGCTATCTCAACTCCAGCCTTACTCCGGCCCAGCAAAACACCGTGCTCAAGCGGGCGCGCGAGGGCCGCTACCAGCTTATGTACGTGGCACCCGAGCGCCTGCTCGAGCCGCGCTTTTTGGCCTTTGCGCAGGAGGCCGCGGCGGACGGCGGCATTGGCGTGCCGCTCGTAGCCATTGATGAGGCCCACTGCGTGAGCCAATGGGGTCAGGCTTTTCGCCCCGCCTACCTGCAGATTCGCGAGTTCATCGATTCCCTGCCGCTGCGCCCCATCGTGGCGGCCTTTACCGCTACGGCGACCGAGCGTGTGCGCGCGGACATCCAGCAGATGCTCGGCCTGCAAAATCCCGCGACGGTGGTGACGGGCTTCGATCGCAAGAACCTCTACTTTGGCTGCGAGGAAATGGGCGACAAGGCCAAGGCCGCGTGGGTGCGCGACTATGTGATCGCGCATTCGGGCGAGAGCGGCATCGTGTATTGCTCGACCCGCAAGACGGTCGATGCGCTGGCAGGCGAGCTTGCCGAGGCGCTGGGCCCCAGCGGCATTCGCGTTGGCCGCTACCATGCCGGCATGGGCAACGACGCCCGCCGCCAAAGCCAGCGCGCCTTTATCGATGACGATATCCAGGTGATGGTTGCCACCAACGCCTTTGGCATGGGCATCGACAAGCCCAACGTGCGCTACGTGATTCACAACAACGTGCCCGAGAGCATCGAGGCCTACTACCAGGAGGCGGGCCGCGCTGGCCGCGATGGCGATCCGGCCAGCTGCTACCTGTTGTGGAACGGCAACGATTTTCGCATGCGCCGCTTTCTGATCGACCGCGGCGATGCTGCCGATGAGGCGCTTGACGACGAGCAGCGCGCGTGGGCGCTCCAGAATCGATATCGTCTGCTCAGCCAGATGGAGGGCTACTGCAATACCACCGGTTGCCTGCGCGAATACATGCTGCGCTACTTTGGCGACGAGGCCGCGGCCGAGCATACTGCCGCGGCTGGTGCGGGCGGCACCGCTATGGACGAGGCCGACGGCTGCGGCAACTGCAGCAATTGCCTCACGCAGTTCGAGGTCGAGGACGTCACCGATATGGCCCGCGCCGCCGTGCGCTATGTGGCCACGCGACCCATGCGCTTTGGCAAGTCGCTCATCGCCGACGTGCTCCACGGCGGCAACACCGAGCGCATTCGCCAGATGCATCTGGACGAGGACCGCGGCTACGGTGAGCTGTCAAGCGAATCGGTCGGGCGCATCAAGGACATCATCGGCCAGCTGTGCGGCCGCGGTTACCTGGCCACCTCGCAGGGGCAGTACCCGGTCGTGGGGCTGGGCCCGCGCGCCGGCGAGGTCGAGGACGAAGCGTTCGCCTTTACCGTTAAGCGTCGCGCGTCCAAGCGCAAGACCTCGGCTCGCGCCCGCCGTGCGGTGGATCTGCTGCGCGAGGAGGCCGAGCTGGATCAGCGCCCGCGCGTGGGTGACGATGCCGAGCTGTTCGAGCGCCTGCGTGCCCTGCGCAAGGAGATTTCGACCGAGCTGGAGATGGCGCCGTACATGGTCTTCTCCGACAAGGCTCTGCGCGGCCTGTGCCGCCTACGCCCGCAGACGCGCGACGAGCTTATCCAGGTCAACGGCATCGGCGAGAAAAAGGCCGATGCCTTTGGCGAGCAGTTTATGGCGGCGATTGAAGAGTTTGAGTCCGAGCATGCACGGAATGGAGCATAACGATGACATCCGACGATAAAACCGAGCGCACTGAGGTGTCCGCCGTGCCGCTGTACCAGCAGGTTATGGACGACCTAAAGGGCGAGATCACGCGCGGCGTGTACGCATCCGGCTCGCGCATTCCTTCCGAGATGGAGCTCGCGAAGTCTTACGGCGTGGGGCGCGTCACCGTGCGCCGCGCCGTCGAGGAGCTGTCGCGCGCGGGGTATCTCAACCGCCAGCAGGGGAGGGGCACGTTTGTGTGTGCGCCCAAGCTCAAGCGCAAGATTGTCCAGAAGGGCGACGTTCAGAGCTTTTCCGAGGGCTGCGCTGCCAACGACATGGTGGCCGGAGCGCGCCTGGTGTCGCGCACGGTGGTTGCGGCGACGCGCGAGGACGCGGCGTTTTTTGGGGTGGAACCCGGCTGCGAGCTCATCGTTGTCGAGCGCGTGCGTACGGCAGATGGCGTGCCCGTCATGCTCGAGAACAACGCCTTTGTGCTGGCCGATCATCCCTATCTGCAGACGCTTGCCGACAAGGACCTCACGGACAATTCCATCTTTGCGCTCGTTGCCGAGCATTCGGGCCGTGCGCCGCTCAAGTCCGACCCCTGCACCGTGGAGATTGCGCTTGCCGATGCTCAGGCGGCCCCGCTGCTGGAGGTGCCAGTCGGCGAGCCGCTGTTTTATATGGAGGCGTACTTTACGGATGCGGACGGGCGGCCCTTGCTGCTCGGACGCCAAAAGATCGTGGGCTCGCGCTACGTGTTCGACATCTAATGTCCACAGATAGAACAATATAGAACAAGTTTGGTGAAATGACTTCACGGGCGTCGTCGTGCGTGCTATAAATAGGACAACATAGAACGACTGCAGGTACGAGCTGCAGTCGTTCAAAACCGCCACACAAGAAGGGGCATCACCATGAACGCACACGATCTAATTCAGGAAATCATCGAGCGCAAGGGCAAGATCGAGAATGTCTTTTGGATCGCTTGTGGCGGTTCGATGATCGATCTGATGCCGGCCAACGAGCTGCTCAAGCGCGAGGCCACCACGTTTGCCTCGACGGTCTACACGGCACGCGAGTTTTGCCTGATGGCTCCCAAGAGTCTTGGCGAGAAGTCGCTCGTCATCGCCTGCAGCCACAGCGGCAACACGCAGGAGGTCGTCGACGGTTGCGAGATGGCGCTGGCCGCCGGCGCCGAGGTCGTGGCCATGACCGACTGCGAGGGCTCCAAGATCGATAACGGCAAGTGGACCACCTGGGTCTATCCGTGGGGCGAGGGCGTGTCACAGGCCGAGGTGCCGCAGGGTATCGGCGCTCTGATCGCCGCCGAACTGCTCGACCAGCAGGAGGGCTACGAGGCACTCGCCGACATGTACGCCGGCCTTAAGCAGATGGATGCGCTGCTGCCCGCTGCCCGTGAGAAGGTCAATGCCGAGCTGGGCGATCGCTTTGCCGAGCTCTGCCAGCAGCATAAGTTCTTCTACATCCTGGGATCCGGCCCCAACTTTAGCCAGACCTACGCCATGGCGATCTGCTCGCTCATGGAGATGCAATGGCAGCACTGCTGCTACATCCACTCCGGCGAGTATTTCCACGGCCCGTTCGAGGCCACCGAGCCCGGCGTGTTCTACTTTGTGCAGCTTGGATCGGGCGAGTGCCGCCCCATGGAGGAACGCGCGCTGGCGTTCCTCAACACGCACACCGATACGGTCATGGTGCTCGATGCGCTCGAGTACGGCGTGGGCGAGGTGCCCGCCAGCGTGCGTTCGTTCCTGGAGCCGATCTTCTTCTATGCGATGAGCTGCGAGCTGCGTGCCGCTCGCGGCAAGGTGTTTGACCACAGCCCCGAGGTTCGTCGCTACATGGGCATCGAGCAGTACTAGGTACCGGGAATTATCTTTTTTGACGGGGTCTGCGCTGCGCGCGGGCCCCGTTTTGCGTTGTGGCGGCCGGATTCGTGTCTGCGCGAAAATGAAGGTGAATGTTTTTCCGCGAAGTGAACGACCTGTTTTGAGCCCCTGAAGCATCCACACTTTTTGGCGGCAAAACCGCAGGAAAAACTCGACGAAACCGCAGGAAACAGCGCCTGAAAAATGTCGATGCTTCGGGGGTCCAATTTTGCTCGTTCACTTCGCGGAAAAACATTCACCATCGATTTGCAAACGTGTTGCATGAGCAAAAAAGCGGGCCGCGCCGGTAGTATTCCGGCGCGGCCCGCTTGGTATCGCGCTTAGATTCGCAAGGTTGTGGCAGCCAGCGGCCTACTTTGCGTCGTAGGCCTCGGCGTCCCACCAGTCGAGCTGGGCGATGTTGTCGCGGATGTGCTGGCAGCTCTTGTGGAAGCCCTCGAGCTCGTGCTCGGACAGGTCCAGCGTATAGACCTCCTCGACGCCCTCGGCACCGATCACGCACGGCAGGGAGGTAAAGATGCCCTCTTCGCCATACTGGCCGGTCATAAGCGTGGAGGCGGAAAGCACGGCGTGCTCGTTGTGCAGCACGGCGGCGCAGACGCGCGCGGCGGAGTTGGCGACGGCATACTCGGTGCACTGCTTGCCCTGGTAGGTCACATAGCCGCCCTTGCGCGCGAGCTCCTCGACCTCCATGTGGTCAAAGGCGTACTTGTCGGGGTTCTCGGCCTGAAGCTCGTTGAGGCTCTTGCCGGCGATGGTCGCGGCCTTAAAGGCGGCCAGCTGGCTAAAGCCGTGCTCGCCGATCATGTAAGCGTCGATGGACTTGGGGCTCACGCCGACCTTCTTGGAGATCTCGGTGCGCAGGCGGGCGGAATCCAGGCCGCAGCCCGAGCCGATGATCTTCTTGGGATCGTAGCCGGTCAGGTGCCACAGCTCGGTGCACACGACGTCGCAGGGGTTGGAGATGCTCACAAAGATGCCGTCGAAGCCGGCGTCGACGATGCGCTTGGCAAAGGAGCGGGCGGCGTCGGTGGTAAAGAACAACTCGCCGTCGCGGTTGCCGGCGGCCAGCGCGACCTTACCGGCAGCGTTGACGATGACGTCGCAGCAGGCCAGCTCCTCGTAGTGGTCGTAGCAGTTGACGATCTTGGTGTTATACGGGACAAACGAAAGGGAGTCGCGCAGGTCCTGGACCTCGGACGTCACCTTGGCCTCGTTGATATCACACAGGTACAGCTCGTCGGCAATGCCCTGCATAAGCAGGCTGTTGGCGACATGTGCTCCTACGTGGCCCTGGCCGACCACACCGATCTTACGCGTCTGGTACATATGAGTGTCCTTCCGGCCGAGTTTTTCGCGTCGAACCATTGTAGCGTCCTGCCGTCACTTTGCTAGGCTAAAGCGCCGTAGATTTTCGGGACATGCCTTAATCTCTACTTTTGGAGTGATTTGGGCCGCTGACGGCATCGCTGGGCGATGTGCTCGCGCGGACGGGGCCGCTCGTTGTACCATAGCTGCAACTGACTCGTAAGGAGCATCCATGCCCATTCGCATTCCCGACGCCCTCCCTGCCGCCGCGCAGCTCGAGAGCGAGAACATCTTTGTCATGACCGAGTACCGCGCGCTGCACCAGGACATCCGCCCGCTGCGCGTGCTCATCCTCAACCTCATGCCCACCAAGATCGCCACCGAGACGCAAATCATGCGCAAGCTCTCCAACACGCCGCTGCAGGTGGAGGTGGACCTGCTGCGCACCAAGACGCACGAGGCCACGCACGTAAGCGCCGGCCACCTGGAGACGTTCTACCGCACGTTCGACGACATCCGCGACATCCACTACGACGGCCTGATCATCACGGGCGCGCCGGTGGAACAGATGCCGTTCGAAGAGGTCGACTACTGGCCCGAGCTCTGCCAGATCATGGACTGGTCTACCACGCACGTGCACTCCACGCTGCACATTTGCTGGGGCGCGCAGGCGGGCCTGTATCACCACTACGGTATCCAGAAGCATGACCTGCCGGCAAAGGCGAGTGGCGTGTTCGAGCATTATCTGGTGAAGCCGCAAAGCCCGCTGGTGCGCGGCTTTGACGACCGTTTCTATGCCGTGCATTCGCGCAACACCGATGTGCGCCGCGAGGACGTGGAGGCCGAGCCGCAGCTTGAGGTCGTGGCCGTGTCCGACGAGGTGGGCCTGTACATCGTCAAGTCGACCGACAGCCGCCGCTTCTTTGTCTTTGGCCATCCCGAGTACGACACCGACACGTTGCGCCTGGAGTACGAGCGCGACGTGAAGCGCGGGCTCAACCCCCAGGTGCCGGCGCATTACTTCCCAGGTGACGACCCCGCCGCCGAGCCGCGCAACGTCTGGCGCAGCCAGGCTCAGTTGCTCTACACCAACTGGCTCAACTACTACGTCTACCAGACCACGCCCTACGATCTAGCCCGCGCCGGCGAGGAGCACTAGGCTGTCGGGAGGTACGCTGGCATTTAGGCGCTGACGATGTGGGACAGCGGCAGGTCGTGCGCATCGGTGGGAACGTGGTCGACGCGCTGTTCGTCAAAGGCGATGCCGACGATTTGGCATGCGGGCGAGAGCATAGGCAGGTAGCGGTCGTAACAACCGCCGCCGTAGCCCCTGTCTCTTATACACATCTGACGCTGCCGACGAATAGAGAGG
>CABSYH010000088.1:0-7088 GCA_902481965.1 uncultured Collinsella sp. | reverse complement strand
ATCTACACCTCTCTATTCGTCGGCAGCGTCAGATGTGTATAAGAGACAGGTGTACCGCTAATTAACTGTTCTTCATGACAATCGAATCCACGACATCGGCCACATTCTCGCAGCAGTCCGCGCAGTACTCCAGGAAGGCGTACACGTCACGCCAGGCGATGACCTCGAGAGGGTCCTTGCCGTTAACGTGCAGGTTGCGCATGGCGTTGATATAGAGCTCGTCGGCCTCGGACTCGATGGTGTTGATCTGGATGACCAGCTCGCGCAGCGTTTTGGACTTGCGGTAGTTGGGAAGCTCGACCATCAGGTCCTTCATGGCGCGGCAGGCATCGGTTACCTTGTGGGCGATGACGATGGCGTCGGGATGGATACTCTGAATGTTGGTGAAGTAGACGCGCTGCACGACGCCCTCGATACGATCGAGCACGGTGTCGAGCGAGCAGCTCATCAGGTCCAGATCCTCGCGCTCAAGCGGGGTGATAAAGGCGGTGAGCAAGGCGTCTTCGAGCTCGTGGTGCTTCTTGTCTGCCGCATGCTCAATCGCATGCATCTTATCGAGCATGTCGTGGATCTGCGCGGGGTCAAAGTTCTCAAAAATCTTGGTGAGCAGCTCTGCGGCCTGGACGGCGAGGTCGGCGCAGGCGACGTAGTTGTCAAAGTAGAACGAATCGGGTTTCTTTGCCATGAGTGGTCCTTTCGAGGTGAAGATGGGCGGGCGAGGTAATGCAGTCCGGATGGACGTTCGGTTTGACTAGAGGAACATCATGAACAGCTTGGCCATGACAAAGCTGATGAGTCCGCAGGCGGGGAAGGTGAAGAACCAGGTGAACATCATGTCCTTGACGACGCCGAAGTTAATGGCCGAAAGGCGCTTGACGGCACCGACGCCCATGATGGCGCAGGTCTTGATGTGGGTGGAGGACACGGGGATGCCGGTAAGGGTGGCAAGCAGCAGGTTTGCGGCGCCCGCCAGGTCGGCGGAGAAGCCCTGATACTTTTCGAGCTTGACCATGCTCTGGCCGACGGACTTGATGATGCGCTCGCCGCCCACGCTGGTGCCGATACCCATAGTGGCCGAGCACAGCAGCATAATCCAGATGGGGATGCCTGCATCGCCGACGCTTGTCTGGCCGCTGGCAAAGGCCACGCCTAAAAAGAGCACGCCGATGAACTTCTGTCCATCCTGCGCGCCGTGCATAAAGCTCATGGCCGCAGCGCTCGCGATCTGAGCGTATTTAAAGAAGACATTGGCACGTCGCCTGTTGGCGGCGGCGAAAAGAATCGAGACGAGCTTGCACAGGACCCAGCCCATGACAAAGCCCAGGCCGATGGAGAGCGCCAGACCGTAGATGACCTTCATCCACTCGTGGACGTTGACGCTGCTCGCACCGCCGAGGGCGATGGCGGCACCGGTCAGGCCGGCGATAAGGCTGTGGCTTTGCGAGGTGGGGATGCCAAAACGCGACGCTGTGGCGCCGTAGACGACGATGGAGAACAGCGCCGCGCATAGGCAGGCGAGCGCCATGGTGCTGTTTCCGCCAAAGTCGACGATATGTGAGATGGTGTTGGCGACGCTCGCGTTAAAGTGCGTCATGATGAGCACGCCGAGGAAGTTGAATGCGGCGCTCATGAGAATGGCGGCGCGGGCGGGCATGCAACGCGTAGTGACGCAGGTCGCGATGGCGTTGGGCGCGTCGGTCCATCCATTGACGAAGATGGCGCCCAACGCGAGGATCACGGTGACGGCAAGGACTGGGTTCGACACAATTTGGCCGAGGAAGGTTGAGAACGTTACGTCCATATATGGGCTTTCTCGAAGTTTGCAGACACGTTACAAAAACATGATAAATCGTATCACCTCCTGCGGGTCTCTTTACCGAGTTCTGATGGGAGAAGTGAACTTTTGGCACTAAAATTGAATATTAGCCCTGTTGACCGCGGGTGTTCTTTTTGCTAACACGCCATGCGGACACGTGCGATTACTACGACACTCCAAAACCACAGTCTGTTCGCTTTACAACATGCAAACATGCGTTCGATAATAGGAGGCATGGAATATCGACAGACAGACGGCAAAACTCGGCGCGTACACAAGCAGTATGTGGACGTCGTGGCTCGCATCCTCGCGGGCGGACAAGTCGTGCCGGTTACCGTCTGCTGGGTCGACGGTCGCTGCTTTACGATTGACGAGATTGTCTCGTCCACGGGCTTTGGCTTAACGGTTCACGGTGTTCGTACGGCGACCTATAAGGTGCGTTTTGGCGGGCACGCGACCGAGTTGTATCTGGAGGACCAGACGCGCGAGCGGGCGGACGGCTCGCAGGCACACGTGATGCGTTGGTGGGTCTGGGCCTTTGATCGCACGCTCGAGGGCGAGCGCCGTAGGTAAGGACGTACGGCATTCGGGTACAATGGCAGGAATCTTGTCACCTACGGCGCTGTCGTGCGCTTTTTGAAAGGACGAAGTATGAACGATACCCAGGGCTATCAGAACGGCCCCATCGAGACCGGTGCAAGCCGTGCCAAGGAGATGTCGCCGCGCGCGTACAACCTTGTCATGTCTGCCCTGATCTTTTTGGGCTTTTGCGCCATGGGCGTCGGTGCTTACTTTACGAGCACCATGTCGTTTGCGCGCATGATGATGAGCGGCGCCGCTTTGCCGCTGGTCTTTGGCTCATTTATTTTGACCATCGTCGGCATGGTCATGATGTCGGCCGCCGCCAGCAAGCAGTCCGTGGGCCTGTCCCTTGTGGGCTACGTAATCTTTGCGAGCACCTTTGGCCTGACCGCGTCGTTTGGCCTTGCCAACTACGACCTGCCCACCATCAACACTGCCTTTATCGCCACGGCCGCCATCACCTTTGTCTTTGGCGCCTTGGGTGTGACGTTCCCCAAGTTTTTCCAGCGCGTATATGGCATCGGTTTTGGCATTCTGCTCGCTACTATTCTGGTTGAGATCGTGCTGATGTTCATGGGCGTTTCGCAGTCCATCACCGACCTGATCGTGATTGTGGTGTTCGCCGGCTTCATCGGCTACGACACCTATGTTGCCACGACGGTGCCGCCTACGCTGCCCAACGCCGTGCTTATGGCCTCTAACCTGTTCGTGGATATTATCAACGTGTTCCTGCGCATTCTGAACATCCTCGGCCGTCGCGACTAGTGGCGAATTGCGGCGGTGCTTGCCGTGCGTGCAAATCGATGCGAAAGGCGGTCCTTCGGGGCCGTCTTTTTTGTACGCGGCGGGGTATCATGGATGGGAAAAGCCGATAGCGGCAGAGACCGAGAAAGGTGACCACTTATGGCAGACGTCGACAACAGGAACCGTAACCGCAGGTCCAACCGAGCGGGTCAGCCCAATCCCAAGCGCGAGGCCCGTGCCAAGGCCGCCGAGCGTCACGTGGCAACTGTGTCCGAAGCGTGCGCCAAGGATATCGAGCGTTCGCTTGCCGGTGTTCGCGAGTTTGACGGTATGCCTGCCGGCTTTGTCTCGGCGATGAAGGCCAAGGTTCAGAGTGCTGTGGCCACCGAAGAACAGGTTGCCGAGGAGTCTGAGGCCGCCGAGGCCGAGACCGCTGAGGTTGCGTCCGCCGAGACCGAGGTCACGGCCGAGCCTGCACACGCAGAGGAGGCCACGGAGACCGAGTCCGCGCCTGCCGCCGAGGAGCCCGCTCCGGTCCTGCCCGAGGTCACCGTGCTCGACGCCTCTGCCACGCAGGCCATTCTGGATAACGGTCGAGGCTATGCGCAGTTCTGCGACATGGCCGTGCTCGACTTTGCCTCGTTCACCAATCCGGGCGGTGGCTATATTCAGGGTTATCTGGGCCAGGAGGCCACGCTGTGCGCCGATTCGTATCTGTACAACGTTCTCGATAAGCAGCGCAAATGGTACGGAGAGAACCGTCGCCGCAACATCAACTGCGAGCTTTACCGAAACCGTGCGCTGGTGGTGCCTGCGGTGCGCTTCGACCGCAACCACGTGCATGCATACGCCGACGTGATCGTGGCCGCCGCGCCCAACGTTAAGCGCGCCCGCCAGGAGTATCGCGTGAGCGACGATGCTCTGCTGGATGCCCTGCGCGACCGCATTCGCTTTGTGCTTGCCATCTGCGACGAGCTAGGTCGCGAGAAGCTCGTGCTGGGCGCTTGGGGCTGCGACAACAACGGCTTTGACGCAGAGGCCGTGGCCGAGCTCTTCCGCAAGGAGCTCGCGTCGGGCGACTTTAAGGTCAAGCAAGTCTTCTTTGCCGTGCCCTCTACGCGCTGGGATGAGGATTTTGCCAAGTTCGAGCACGTGCTGGCAAACTTCCCCGAGCGCAACGAGGAGTCCTATGCCCAGGTTGCCGCTCGCGCTGCGGCAGCTCGCGCCGCCGAGCAGATCCAGGCTGCTACCGAGGATGATGAGGACGAGGACGATTGGCGCAAGTACCTGTAATCGGTACGTGCTGACAGATGGGTCGAGCCGGCGGGAGAGGCTGCTTCCGTCGGTTTTTTACTGAGCGAGGGGCTTACGATGAAAAACGTTCTATGCTTTGGCGACAGCAACACCTATGGTTACGATCCGGCGGGCATGCGCGACGGCACCGCGGTGCGCTATGCGCAGGATGTGCGCTGGTGCGGCGTGGCCCAACGTGACTTAGGCGAGGGCTGGCATGTAATTGAAGAAGGCCTCAACGGCCGCACGACGGTACGCGACGACATGTGCCATCTGAACACCAATCTTAACGGCATCCGCGCACTGCCGATGCTGCTCGAGGCCCATAAGCCGCTGGATGCGATCGTTATTATGCTGGGAACCAACGATTGCAAGACGGTCTTTGGTGTGACGGCCTCCGATATTGCCCGTGGCACCATGGCGCTGATTCGCGCGGTGCGTGCATTTCCCTGGACCAATGCCGCACCCTGCCCGCGTATTCTGCTGATGGCACCTATCAAGATCAAGCCGCAAATCGCCGATGTATATATGACCGATTTTGACGAGCGTTCCGTCGAGGCCTCGGAGCATTTTGCTGAATACTATGCGCACGTAGCCGAGCAGTTTGGCTGCGACTTTTTGAATGCAGCGGAGTTTGCCGAGCCGGGCGATATCGACTATCTGCATATGATGCCCGAAAGCCATGAGAGCCTGGGTCACGCCGTGGCGGCCAAGCTCCAAGAGATGCTCGGTGAGTAGCACGGCCCCAAACCACCACAATAGTTCTCCTTGCGGTGGCTTGTTTCGTTGATTTGTCTTGATCTGTAACAGTTGTAAGGCCGAAAACGGGCTAGATGTTACAGATTGAGATTATTTTAGGTCGATATCGGTCGTTTGTCTCGATCTGTAACATCTAGGGTCGATTTTGCCGAGTTAATGTTACACATCGAGATTATCTTCTCAATGGAATTTGGATGTCTCGATTTGTAACAGGTGGGCCGAAAAATGGACTCTAACTGTTACAGATCGAGATGTTTGTGGGAACCACCGCAAAGGTGCCTGTCCCCTTTGCGGTGGTTTTGAACTGCGAGTCTTAATACTGCCACATATGGTTAACGGGGCCGGAGCCTTTGCCCATGTCAAAGCCGGCGGCGAGAGCGCCGGTTAGGTAGGCCTTGCCGGCGTTGACGGCGTCGGCAAGATCCATGCCCTGGGCCAGCGCGCAGGCGATGGCGGACGAGAGCGTGCAACCGGTGCCATGCGTGTTGCCGGTCTCGATGCGCTTGTGGCGGAACCACGTGGTGAGCGGATCGCCCAGGTGGTTGCCCTCGTCATCGAGCGGCGCGGGCTCTGCTAGCACATCGTTGGCCTCGTTGACAAAATGCCCGCCCTTAACGAGAGACGCGCAACCAAAGCGGCGGGTGAGGAGCATGGCAGCATTTTGCTGCGTGCGCTCGGAGTCGACCTCGTAGTCGAGCAGGGCCATGGCCTCGGGAATATTGGGCGTGATAACCGTCGCTAGCGGGAACAGGCGGCGGGTGAGCGCCTCGGCGGCATCTTCGGCAATCAGCCGTGCGCCCGAGGTGGCGACCATGACGGGGTCGACGACCACGTTTGTTGCGTTCCAGGCGCTCAAGCGGTCGGCGATGACTTCGATAATCTCGACAGAAGAAACCATGCCGATCTTGACGGCGTTCGGGCGGATATCGTCAAAAACGGCGTCAATTTGCGCGGCTACGATATCTGGCGAGATATCCTGTACGGCGGTGACGCCCAAGGTGTTCTGTGCGGTGATGGCGGTGATGGCCGTCTCGGCATACAGGCGGTGCGCCGTGATGGTCTTGATGTCGGCCTGAATGCCGGCGCCACCGCTGGAATCGGATCCTGCGATGGATAGAACGGCAGGTACCTTACTGCGATCCATGTTCGCTCCCTTGTTCGGTCGGAATCAAATGGGTCTATAAGCCAGCATTATAATGATGCCCGGGCCGACTCTATGTCGAACCCGGGCGGGCGATGCAATCTTTACGCAAATGCAAGCAAATGTTCACACGTCAACAATTGACAGGCACCAGCTCGCCGCCAGAAGCGGCCGCGGCGACAGGGCTAGTCCTCCATGCCGAGGTCGATCGTGGTGCCCTCGAAAATCTTGTTGACGGTGCGGACGGCACACATCTTGCCACACATGGTGCAAGTGCCTTCGGTGGCGGCGGGGGACTCCTCGTAGCGCTTCTTGCCCGTAACCGGGTCGAGTGCGCACTTCCACATGGCGTCCCAATCGAGCTTGCGGCGTGCCTGGCCCATCTTGTCGTCCATGTCGCGGGCGTGCGGCACCTTCTTGGCGATATCGGCGGCGTGCGCGGCAATCTTAGTGGCCATGAGGCCGTCGAGCACGTCCTGGGCGTTAGGCAGGCATAGGTGCTCGGCCGGCGTCACGTAGCACAGGAAGTCGGCGCCGGAGCTCGCGGAGATGGCGCCGCCGATGGCTGCGGTGATGTGGTCGTAGCCCACGCCGATATCGGTCACCAGCGGCCCCAGCACATAGAACGGGGCGTTGTGGCACAGACGCTTCTGCAGCTTCATATTGGCGGCGATCTCGTCGAGCGCCATGTGACCCGGGCCCTCGACCATGACCTGGACGCCGGCGGCCCAAGCACGCTTGCACAGCTTGCCC
>CABSYH010000087.1:0-7147 GCA_902481965.1 uncultured Collinsella sp. | reverse complement strand
CGGGTCGGGGCCAGGGGCTGGCGGGCGACGCCGTCGCCGTCGGTCACACCCTGGAGAACTTCGTTGCCATCAGCGAAAACACCACCGTTGGCGACGTAGAGAACATCCTTCTCATTGTTAGCAAGCTCTGCCCACTGTGCGTAGAACGTAACGTGCTGACCGCCACCCTGGACGGGCTTGGTGAAGTCGACAGGCTCGGTGCCAGCAGCATCGTAAGTCCAACCGGTAAAGGTGTAGCCCTCGCGGGTCGGGGCCAGGGGCTGGCGGGCGACGCCGTTGCTGTCAGTGACACCCTCCATGGCCACATTGCCATCGGCGAAGGCGCCACCATTGGCAACATAGAGAACAGCCTTCTCGTTGTTCTGCTTCCACTGGGCATATACGGTCGCGTGGCCGCTGCCCGCAACGATAGCCTGCGTGAAGTCGACGGGGTCATTTCCGTCGCGATCGTACGACCAACCAACGAAGTCATAGCCCTCGCGGGTCGGCTGGAGCGGCAGGCGTGCAATACCGTCGGTATCGGTTACGCCCTGCATAGTTTCGTTGCCGTCGAAGAACGTACCGCCGTTGGCGACGTAGAAGATATCGACAGTCTTGTCCTGCTTCGCAGGCGTCCAAGCGGCGAAAAGGGTCACATTCTTGCCGCCACCGACAATCGGCTGGTTGAAATCAACCTGGTCGGTTCCATTGCTGTGATAATACCAACCGGCAAACACGTAGCCATCACGCGTGGGGGGCAAGCGGTTGGCGCGCAATACCGTTGCTGTCAGTGACACCCTCCATGGCCACATTGCCGTCGGCGAACTGACCGCCATTGGCAGCGTAGGTCACATGAAGCACCTTCGAGGGAGCCTTAGTCCACTTGGCGTACAGCATAAAGTTAGCTGCACCGCCCTGAAGGGGCTGTGAAAAATCGACAGCCTGGGTACACGTGCTGTCATAATACCAACCGTCAAAGACATATCCATCGCGAACCGGAGAATCCTTGAGCGGATTAATCTCGCCGTTCTCATTCGTTTTATGATCCGTTGAGATGGGGCTTCCGTCAGCAAAAGTGCCCCCGTTTGCATAGAAACTAACCGTCTTTACGCCAGTGGCGGCAGCAGCCGCTTCCCCACTCGTGTTCTGGGCAGTCTCCGCCGCGATAGCAGCAACCGGCGTGGAGCTGAGCACCATACTCAAGCTCAGACCGGCTGTGATAGCAGCGTTAAGCTTCCTACTCATATGGTCGTACTTTCTCGAATTGCTTCTTCGCGACCACTTCGCAGAAGAAGACTTTTGAATTGTATCATCTATTCAAGCGGAGAAAACACTAAAAAGGTTGCGCAACCAGTCTATATCTAAGGTTTGAGACTTTTTTTGCAAAAAAGTTTGCAAAAAGCTATTGCACCACCCGTACGCTGGGGCAAAGGTCTGCCAGCGGACACTCGTCGCACTTGGGCTTACGGGCATCGCAGATCTCGCGGCCAAAGGTGATCCACTGGTGGTTGACCGATTCCCAATACTCGTGCGGCAAAATCTTGAGCAGATCTTGCTCGGTCTTGAGCGGCTCCTTGGCATGCGTCTTGGGGCTCAGCATCAGGCGGTGCGCGATGCGGTTGACGTGCGTATCGACCGCGATGCCCTCGACGATGCCAAACCCCACGTTGAGCACGATGTTCGCCGTTTTGCGCCCCACGCCCGGCAGTTTGACGAGCTCCTTCATGTCGGCCGGTACCTCGCCACCGTAATCGGCAACGATCATCTGCGCGGCCTCCACGGCGTGCTTGGCCTTACTTTTATAAAAGCCGAGTGACTTAATGGTATCGGCCACATCGGCCACGCTCGCCTGTGCCATGGCCTCGGGCGTGGGCCACTGGGAAAACAGCTTCGGCGTCACCTTGTTGACCTGCGCGTCGGTCGTCTGCGCCGAGAGCAGCACCGCGATGAGCAGCCTAAAGGGATTCTCGTGGTCCAAAAAGCACTCGACCGGGCCATAGCGACGGTTGAGGCGCTCGCACACCTCAACGGCGCGCTCGCGTTTGGCGGCATTGGTCTCGCGTGGCATAACGACTCCTCGGCTCAGCGGCATAACAAACTTCTGGGCACGATTGTCCCACGTATGGGGTCTTTACGCCTCCAAAAATGCGCCGGTCTGGCGGCCCCACAGGCTTGCGTACTCGCCGCCCGCCTCGACAAGCTGCGCATGCGTACCGTCCTCGACAATCTCGCCGTCCGCCAGCACCACGATGCGGTCGAGCGCCGCCACGGTGGACAGGCGATGTGCCACCACAATGGAGGTGCGGCCGCGCATCAGGTTCTCGAGCGCCTCCTGCACCAGCGCCTCGGACTCACTGTCCAAGGCAGACGTCGCCTCGTCGAGCACCAAAATCGGCGCGTCGGTCAGGATGGCGCGGGCGATGGCCACGCGCTGGCGTTGGCCGCCCGAAAGCTTAACGCCGCGCTCGCCTACCATGGTGTCAAAGCCACGAGGCAGGCGATCGATAAACTCCAGGGCATTTGCCAGGCGAGCCGCCTCGCGGATCTGCTCGTCGGTGGCGTCGGGGCGGCCGTAGGCGATATTCTCGCGAATGGAGCGATGGAACAGCAGCGCCTCCTGCGGCACGTAGGCAACCTGGCGGCGCAGGCTCTGCTGCGTACAGCGCGAGACGTCCTGGCCGTCCACGAGCACGCGGCCGCCCTGTACGTCGTCCAGGCGCAGCAACAGCTTGGTGAGCGTCGTCTTGCCCGAGCCCGATTTGCCCACCAGGCCCACGCGCTGGCCCGCCGCCACATGGAGCGTCAGGTCGTTGAACACGCGCTCGCCCGCCGCGGCGTCACGGTATGCAAAGCTCAGGTGCTCAAAATCAATCGCACCCTCGCCCACCTTGAGCTCGGGGGCGTTCTCGTCGTCTGCCACCAGACGCGGCTCGTCCAGTACGCGTGTCATCTCGGCTGCGTCGCCCAGCGCGCGGTTGATGCGCTGCATCATGGAGCTCACGTAGTTCAGACGCATAGTGAGGTTGTACGTATAGGTAAAGATCATGACGAGCGCGCCGGCCGAGATGCCAAACCACGCGTTGCCGCCCGCGACGAACACGCTCACCACGGCCATGGTGATGACGATAAGGCCCGAGGTCGTAAAGTTGCGTTGCATCATGGCGTGCATCGAAACCGTCTCGGCGTCGCGCGCGGCGCGGTCGGCAGCATCGAACAGGTCGCGCTCAAAGTCCTCGCGCCCACAGGTCTTGACGGCCAGGATATTCGTGACCGCGTCGGACAGTACGCCCGACAGCTTGTTCTGCGCGGCGGACGTCGCGGCCGAAAGCGGCATGATGCGCTTGTACATAAGCCAGACAAACGCGATGTAGACGACCATAATGCCCACCAGGATCACGGTAAACGTCGGCACCACCGGAGCGAGCGCCGCTACCGTGCAGACAACCGAGGTGATGGTGGGAATGAGCGAATACACCGTTACGTCCACCAGACCCGTGTAGCCGCTCATAAAACGGCTCGTCTGGCTCACAAGCGATCCGCCAAAGCGGCTGGTGTGGAATGTCATGGATTGATTGGAGAGCGTGTCGAAGCACAGGCGCGCCAAGTGATAGTTGCCCGCAATCTCGAGCTTGTAGACGGTGTAGTCCTGCAGCTTGGAGAGGATTTGGCCCACTAGGTTAACGAGCACGAGCGCCAGAATGTAGGGACCAAAGACCTCAAACACCCGGTTGCCCGCCACGGGGCCGGCCTGGACGCGGTCGACGATAAGGGCCATCACGTAGGTGTTGGCAAACGTGAGCAAAAAGATATAGCCCGCCGACGAGAATACCGAGAGAAAGACAATCAGCGGCTGCGCGCGCGTGACATCCCAAAAACGCTTTAGAGTGCGACGCACAGTGGAGCGTTTGAGCGGACTGGTGCTTCTCTGAGACATGGGCTTCCTTTCGCGTCTGATAGGGCGAAACGCCATTGTTGCACATTGAAGCGCACTTCAGGCAAGCACGATGCAAAAAGCGCCCGCGCCGTGCTTGCGCAGGCGCTCCGCCGTCAGATGCAGCTAGTCCTCGTCTTTTTGGTCTGCGAGCAGCTCCGCGGATGTGAGTCCCAAAATCTCGTTGGCCTCCCGCGCGTCTTCCAGCGCGTCGATGTCTTTGAGCTTGCGCTCCATAACGTTGGTGCGCGTGGTGATGATGCCCTCGACTGTCTTTCCCGCGGTCTCGATCTGCTGCTGGGCGCGGCGCAGCGCCGCCTGATAGCGTGGCAGCTCGGCCTTGACGGCAGAGAGCACACGCAGCACGTCGTCGGTGCGTTTTTGCAACTTAAACGTCTGGTAGCTCATCTGCAAACTGTTGAGGATGGCCGCCATGGTGCTGGGGCCGGCAACGTTGACGTGATAGTCGCGGCCCAGGGTCTCGATAAGCCCGGGGCGGCTGACGACCTCGGCGTACAGGCCCTCAAACGGAACGAACAGAATGCCAAAGTTGGTGGTCGCGGGCACGCTCAGGTACTTTTCGCAGATGTCCTTTGCCTCACGCTTTACCATCGCATCGAGCGTCTTGCGCGCAGCGGCAACAGCCTCAGCGTCACCCGACTCCTGGGCGTCGAGCAGGTGCTCGTACGCGTCGCCCGGGAATTTGGAGTCGATCGGTAGCAGCACGGGATCGCCCTCGTCCACCGGCAGCTTGACGGCAAACTCAACGCGCTCCGAGGCGCCGGGCTTGGTGGCGACATTTTCCAGATACTGGTCGGGCGTAAGGATGTCCGCCAGGATCGCACCCAGCTGCACCTCGCCCAAAATGCCGCGCGCTTTTACATTGCCCAGCACGCGCTTGAGGTCGCCCACGCCGGTGGCAATGGACTGCATATCGCCCAAACCCTTGTACACAGCCTCGAGCTGGTCGCTCACCTGCCTAAACGATGCAGACAGGCGATCGTTGAGCGTGCGGGAGAGTTTCTCGTCCACCGTCGCGCGCATCTGATCGAGCTGCACGTTGTTGTCCTTGCGGATGGCGCCCAGCTGGGCATCGACCGTCTCGCGCACCTTGTCCAAGCGGCGCTCGATGCCCTCGCGGTTGGCACCGAGCTGCTGGGCCGTCTCGCGGCGCAGGTCATCCATACGGTCGCCAGCCTGCGAGAACTCACGCGCGATGGTCAGGTAGCGCTGCTGCTCTACGGCCGCATCGGTCGTCTGCTGCTGCGCGATGGCATTTGCCGTGCGGCGGGTTTCTGCCAACGCGACGTTGAGGGTGTCGAGCGCGTTGTTGGCCTGCTCGAGCGCAGCCAGCATCTCTGTCCCGCTATCGCCGCGCTCCCGCAGCTCGGCGCGAAGGCCCTTGAGCTGCAGGGCACAAGCCACAGCAACCCCCACCGCCACCAAGGCGATCACAACAAGCACGATATCAATAGCAGACATAGTCTCCGCCCAACAAACCCAATCGATCATCAATCAAAACCGCGATCAATCTTACCCCGCCACACGCACCGGGCGCTTCACGGCAATCGGGCAAATGGATTTGTGCCACATACATCAAAACGCTAACTCTCCCAGCCGGCGCGAATGGTTGTTACGACATCGCCTAGGCGCTGGCCGAGAGCTGCCAAGTGCTCAAGCACCTCGCTGGGCGAGGCGCCGTTGAGAATGCATGTGAGGGCATATGAGGCCAAGAAGATTGCCGCGAGCCCCAACGGGATCAGCACGATCATCGCCAGCGTACGCAGGCGCTGGGCCCAGCGACGGCGACGCGCACGACGCTTGTCGAACGCAAGCTCCTGCGCATATGAATCTTGCTGTACGGAATAGGCTCCTGGGTCCACCTCACCCGCAGACGATACCGCGGGCGCGGCGTTTTGCGCAGGAGGCTGGACGGCTGCCCCTTGCATTTGCATCTCGATAAGCCGTTGCTGTTGGCGCAACATGCGCTCGGCTTGTTGCTGCGGTGTCTCGAGAAACAGGTCCATGCTGGCCTCCTCAATCGGAGCATTCGACGCTTGCGCCCAGCATCCCGCACGATCGCAGCCGCGGCAACGAAATCCTCGGCAATAGCTGTAAAGATTCTTTTGTCAGAAAACTGTCGAAAAGCCCAACAACTCCCCTACCAGCACTTTCTTTGAGCTTTTTTCGCCAGCAATCTTTTGCCCTTCCGCTCTTGCGCCATCCGACCAAAACCTAACCAAAAGCTTGACGGAAATTGTGAAGACCGGGACCCCATACAAAAACGTGCCGCCCCAAAAGGGGCGGCACACAAACTTATTATCAGCTTTTCTGTAACGAGCATGCGACGACTCAACGCCGGGGCGCGGGGCGGGGAAACCTTTGCCTCGCGCGACCCTGCGAAGCCGTGAGCGAGGGGGAGAGGTTTCCCCGCCCTGCGCTCCGTGGTCGGTGAGGACAGACTACATGCCCGCGAGACCTCGGGCGGCGGTAGCACACATAAACGCCAAGGCCAGAATCACGAGCGAACCGGCAATGTCGGCCACCACGCCCGTAAAACGGCGCTCAAATAGCCAGCTCTCAAAGTGCGGGGCAACGTTGCGCCAAACACGCCACAACAAGACACCCATGCCGATGACGCCGGGAATATTGAGCAGCAAAATCTCGGAGCACAAGAGGCCAATCAGGTTTCCGGCGGCAAAGCCCGCATCGCCCTCGCAGTATTTGCGATAAATCATGTACAGCATGTACGCCACAAACGGCTGCAGGCACGCAGAGATAAACGTAACCACCATCGAGGGGTCCTGAGAAAAGACATCGGTGAGCTTATCCACGCTCGTGGCATCCTTAGAGGCCAGGAACAGGCCAATGACCACCACAGGCACCACGCCCAAAATGACCTCGACCATTGTAAACAGCTTGGCAGTCAGGTCCTCACTCGCCGAATTCAAATGAGGCGCCCACGCAGGATGAGCATGTGCCCCAACCTTCTTGTCCTTCTCGGTACGATCGGCCTTTTTGCCCTCAGGAACCCGACGACCAGGATCCTTGCGAGTCCCCGCCGCAGCCACCCGAGCCCGAGACTTCTTACCCATAAAAAACACCTCATCAGGTAGTAGATAAACTAAAAGCCGCCACCCAGTGTACCCCCTAACAAATAGTGCCGCCCCAAAAGGGGCGGCACGCAAACCTGTCTCTTATACACATCTCCGAGCCCACGAGACGTAGAGGAATCTC
>CABSYH010000086.1:0-7249 GCA_902481965.1 uncultured Collinsella sp. | reverse complement strand
GCGTCAGATGTGTATAAGAGACAGGCCATGATCTCCAAAAAACGCCCCGTGCCGGCAGCGCACTTGTCGTTCATGGCAAATTTGGCCACGCGGCCACTTTTAAGCTGAATGACCTTGGTGTCCTGACCGCCCACGTCGATCACGGTGCCGTGGTCGCCAAACAGGCGCACGGCACCGGTACCGTGACAGGTGATCTCGGTCACGACCTTGTGCGCATAGGGCACGGCGACACGGCCGTAGCCAGTCGCGACCACGCGAACATCTTCGGCCGTCACGTCATAGCCAGCCGCTGCCAGTGCCTCGCGCAGCCGCTCGGAAGCATCGACCGAGGAGAACCCGGTTGGCTGCACGCACGTCCACGCCACCGAACCCTCCCCGTCGACCACAGCAGCCTTAGCCGCCGTAGACCCGATATCGATCCCGATCCCTATCATGGCTCTCTCCCAATCTAAACATCAAAGGTAGCGGCACGTTCAGGCGCCTTAGCTCTAGGTTTCTCAGGTGCCGGAGATTGCCCCGAAAGAGGAGCGCAGCGTACTTTGGGTACGCAAGCGACGGTTTGAGGGGCAAGATCCGGTGCCTGAGGAAGCTAGAGGGTTTCGATGAAGGCGGCGATGCGGGTCTCGATCTGCCCCATGTCGCCGTTGCTGTAGTCGGTCTCGATCTTCATATACGGAATACCCGCACCCTCGACAGCCTCCTGCATGCGCGCACTCTCCACGTTAAAGGTGTGGCACGCCTGGAGCACGCTCTCCACTACGCCATCGACGTGATACTTCTCGCACATGGCCAGGGTGTTGTCCATACGGCCGTCGTTGGGCGTCATGACCGAGCAGTTGATGTCCAGGTAGCGGTCGGCGATGGCGCGCAGGATATCGGGCGCGTCCGGGTCGATCATCATGGCCGCCGTGCGCTCGCCCGAGCAGTCGTCCATGCACACGACCACGCCGCCGTTGGACTCGATGGTGCGACCGATCTTGTTGATCACACCGCCCACCGGACAACCGGTGATCAGAATGCGCTTGGCATCCGCCGCAACCGGGCGCTCGCCCGCGTCGTAGGCCTCGCGCAGCTTGGCAACCTTTTGCTCCAGCTGCTGCGTATAGGCCTCGATATCAAAGCTGAACGTGCCGGCAAACATGGTGCTCATCAGGTCGACGCCGCTCATGGCCGCCGGCTGGTTGGCCTGCAGCGCAAACATCTCGAGCTGGGCCGCACGCAAGCGGTTGCGACGACGGACGGCAGCGCGCAGGTCATCGTCGGTAATCGTAATGCCGTAGAAGCCCTCAAGCTCTTCCTTGAGCAGGCGGCACTCCTCGTACCAGCCTTCACGCTCGTAGGCGCGATCGCGACCCTGCGGCAGGTGCAGAATGTGCGTGCGCTTGAGCTCGTTGAGTAGCTCGTACATCTTCTTCTTGCCGTCGCAGGTGGTCTCGCCGATGATCATGTCGCTAAAGTACGTAAACGGGCACTTTTGAGAATAGGCAAAACCGTATGTCGACTTGATGAGCGGGCACAGGTTTGCCGGCAGCACCTTCTCGGCCTCGGGAATCACCTCGTCGGATGTACCGCACAAGGCCACACTTGCAGCGCCCGCGGCATCGATAATCTCGAGCGGCGTATAGCTGCACAAAAAGCCGACCAGGCGATTACCCGCCTGTTTATAATCCTTGACGCGAATAAACGCCGCCTTGCGTTGCTCGTTGAACTCCTCAAACGTGCGCGGCAAAAGCTGTTCCTCGATATCGGCCATAGTAGTTCCCCTCTCTTGCACCGATATACCGACAATTAAACAACAAACCCACGCCATACCCAAAAGGAAGCATCCTCTAGGGAATGGCGTCGATAAGCTCCTGCGTATACGGATCGCTCGGGTGCGCGATCACGTCCTCAGCCGCGCCTTCCTCGACAAGACGACCGTGGTAGAGCACGCCAATCCGGTCGGACATATGCCGAACCACACGCATATCATGCGTGATAAACAGCAGCGCCACACCCGTCGTGCGCTGCAGGTCGCGAAGCAAGTTGAGCACTTGGGCCTGAACGGACACGTCAAGCGCCGAGACCGGCTCGTCGCATACCACAAGGCGCGGCTCGCAAATAAGCGCCCGTGCCAGATTGAGTCGCTGACGCTGTCCCCCCGAAAGGTCATGCGGATAGCGGTCGTAATGCTCTGCCAGAAGGCCGACCGAGGCCAGGGCCGAGAGCGCGCGCTCATGGCGCTCATCCGCATCGCGCACGCCGGCGATAATCAGCGGCTCCTCCAAAATGCGGCCGACACGGTTGCGCGGGTCAAAAGCCGTAGAGCTATCCTGGAATACCAGCTGGATCTCGCGACGAAACGGCTTGCGTTCGCGCTCCGACATCGTGGCGAGGTCGTGCCCGCGATAGACAATCGAGCCGGAATCCGCACGCTCGAGACCACAGATCAGGCGTCCAGTCGTCGACTTGCCCGATCCGGATTCGCCAACCAGGCCATAGACCTCGCCCGGCGCGATCTCAAACGACAGATCGTCCACGGCGGTAAAGACTTGACGCTTAAAACCTGAGCCCGGCATGGGATACGCTTTAGTCAGATGTGAGACCCTAAGCAGGGCTTCGCTATCAACAGCCATGGCACTCCCCTTTCTCGACAAGCCAGCATTTAGACCGGTCGCACGCATTCACGGCATACAGCGGAGGCTCCTGCGCGCGGCAACGCTCGTCCGCCCGGGCGCAACGAGGCGCAAAGCGGCATCCACAGGGTATTGCCGTAAGCGGCGGCACTGTGCCCGGAATATCCGCCAGCGTGTCAACTCGCTCGCCTTCGAGCGGCGGAATGCTCGCGATGAGCCCCTGGGCATACGGGTGGCTCGGGCGCTCCATAAGGCCGCAGGCGTCGATCTCTTCTACGATTTGGCCCAGATACATGACGTGCACGCGCGAGCAGATGCTCGTGACGACGCCCAAATCATGGCTGATAAAAAGCACCGCCATGCCCTCGGAACTGTTGAGGTCGCGCAGGAGATCCAAGATCTGTTTTTGAGTCGTCGTGTCGAGTGCCGTGGTGGGCTCGTCGGCAATCAGCAGTCGCGGATGACCGGCAAGCGCCATGGCGATCATCACGCGCTGGCGCATACCGCCGCTAAAATCGCCCGGATACATGTCGAAGCGAGCCGCGGCATCTCGAATTCCCACACGCTCCAACAGCGATAGAGCCTCGTTGCGGGCTTCCCGTCGGCTCACCTTACGGTGGGCCCGCACCGCCTCGATAACCTGCGCGCCCACCGTCATGACGGGGTTGAGTGAGGACAACGGGTCCTGGAAGATCATGGCGATATCGCAGCCGCGCACCTCGCGCATGCGCTTGAGCGGGCGCGCCAGCAGATCTTCGCCATCAAACACAATCTGGCCCTCATAGGCCATCTTCTGTTCATGCTCCAATAGGCGCATGACACTCTGGGCAAACACCGACTTACCGCAGCCGGACTCGCCGACAACACCAACGATCTCGCCGGCATCGATATGTAGGTTGAGTTTGTTGACGGCTTCCAGCGCGTTGCCATCGCGGCCCACAAACGAGATACAGAGGTCGCGCACGTCCAAAAGATGCTGAGCCATGGGCTAGTCCTCCTTGGTCTTGGGGTCGAGGGCGTCGCGCAGGCCGTCGCCGGCGAGGTTCAGCGAAAGCACGCTCGCGATGATGGCGATAGCCGGGAAGAAGATCATCCACCAGGCTTTGCGCATCACGTTCTTGCCCGCCTGTAGGATGTTTCCCCAGCTGGCGTCGGGTGCCTTGATACCCAGGCCCAGAAACGAGAGGGCGGCCTCCGAGAGCACGGCCTCGGCAAAGACAAAGGTCGCCTGCACCAGGAAGGGTGCCATAACGTTGGGCACGATATGCAGCCACACGATGCGCGCGGTCGAGGCGCCCTGCACGCGCAGGGCCTCCACAAAGGGCTCCTCCTTGACCACCATCGCACGCGAGCGCACGATGCGCGCCATGCTAGGCGTATAGACGATGGAGAGCGCGATGATGACGTTCCACACGCTCGCCCCCATCATCGCCATGAGCGCGATGGCCAGCAGCACGCCCGGAATGGACATAAGGCCGTCGCAGATGCGCATGAGAATATGATCGAGCCTCTCGTTGTAGCACGCATAGGCGCCGATCACCAAGCCGAGCGCACTCGTCGCGAGCGTGACGGCAATGCCAACGCCAAGCGACACGCGCGCGCCCGCGATGACGCGGGCAAGCAGGTCGCGGCCAAAGTCATCGCAGCCAAAGGGATGCGCGGGCGAAGGTGCCGAAAGTCGCAACGTCATCTCCTGCGCATTGGGATTAACCGTCCACACCAGCGGACCGACGAGCGCGATCAGCGCAATCACCAGGAAAATGCAGCCGCCGACCACAAACCCCTTGTTGGCAAGAGCCTTCTTAAAGTTTGTCATCATGCATCGCCCCATTTGCGAGCGCGCGGGTCAAAAGCGCCGTAGGCAAGGTCGACGGCCAGATTGATCACCGAATTCAACAAGGCGATGACCAGCAGCACGCCCTGAATCACCGGATAGTCGCGACGCTCGATAGAGCTCGTGACCAGCTGGCCCAAACCGGGGATGTTAAAAATGGCCTCAGTCACCACGGCGCCCGTAATCAGAGCGCCAAAAGAATAGCCGACCGAGGTGAGAATCGGCAGCGCCGCGTTGCGCAGGGCATGGGCCAGCACCACGCGAACCTCGGAGACGCCCTTGGCACGCGCCGTCTTGACGCAGTCGAGCTGCATGGCCTCGATAACGCTCGAACGGGTCATGCGCATGAGCAGGGCCGCCTGCACGAATCCAAGCGATATGGCCGGCAATGCAAGATAGCGTAAATGGCTGAACCAGCCCTTCGATAGCGGCGCATAGCCGGCGACCGGGAACACACGCAACGTGACGGCAAACAGCCACATAAGCATGAGCGCCATCAAAAAGCCGGGTATCGCCACGCCCAAAAGAGCAACGACACGCAAGACCGCGTCGGTGCGCGACCCATGTTTGAGGGCAGCGACGACGCCGCAGGGCAGCGCAATCAACAGCGCGATGAGCTGTGCTAGAAGCGCGAGCGATAGCGTGGGGCCAAAGTGCTCGGCAATCGCCTGCGTGACGGGCTGGCGCATAAAATACGAATCGCCCAGGTCGCCGGTAAGCACGCCGCCCATCCACTCAACGTAGCGCTGCGGCAGCGGCTCGTTGAGTCCCAGACTATCGTTGACGCGCTCGATCTGGTCGGCCGAAGCCTCCATGCCGAGCATCGAAGAGGCCGGGTCACCCGGTGTGAGATAGATAATCAAAAACACGACGACCGAGATGATGAGCATCACCGGAACCATCGCGCCTATACGTTTGAGCGTGTACTTCAACATGCGAGGCGTCTATTTCCCCTCTGAACGTGGACAGGGCGTGGCGGCCACAGGGGACCAGCCCCCTCCGGCCGCCACGCCATCTATTGCATTACTCCGGACGCTTGGCATTCCAAACGATGGCGCCGTCGAGCACCTCGACGTCCTCGACGTCTGCCTGGGTGCCCGTGATGGAAGCATAGTGGCAAAGCGGCTCGATGACGGCGATCTCATAGAGGCGCTCCTGAGCCTCGGCCCACTTTTTGGCCGCGGCGTCGGTGTCCTTGGCGGTACGGGTCTCGGCCACGAGCTTGAGCGCCTTCTCGTCGGACAGGCCATAGAAGGCCTTGGAGACCGAGAGGGACTGGGCCGGGATGGGCTTGTAGTTGGTGGAGGCCACAAAGAGGTCCCACTGCTCGGGCTTGCTGGAGCGGATGTCCATAAAGGTCGCGAACTCGTAGCTGTCGACTTCGGCGGTGAAGCCGGCCTTCTCGAGCTGCTCCTGCAGCGCGACGGTGGCGTTGTACATATCCTTGTAGTCGGGGGTGGTCAGCAGCTTGACCGTCTCACCGGCATAGGAGGTCTTGGCCAGAGCCTTCTTGGCGGCCTTGGCGTCGGCCTGGTTGAAGTACTTCTTGCCCGCGTCAGTCGCCCACTGAGTGTTCTCGGGGTTGCCAAGGTTGGGATCGATGTTGAAGAGCTCCTTCTCGCCATAGGCGGCAAGAGCGGCCGCCTCGCAGTCGATAGCCATGAGAGCGCACTTGCGGATCTCCTCGTCGGCGAAGACGCCCTCGTTCATGTTGAGGAAGGCGGTCAGAACGCCGGCATTATGGGTGTAGAGCTTGACGTCGTCGTTGCCGTCGAAGTCGTGGTAGTTCTCGGTGGGGATCTCGCCAGCGATATCGTACTCGCCGGTCTCAAACCCGCTCACGCGCGTGGAGGCTTCGGTCACGAACTGATAGTAGATGTCCTTGGTGGGCGCGGAGACCTTGCCGGTGTAGCCCGAAGCCTTGCCGTGAGCGGCGACATAGTCTTCGTAGCGGGTGAGATGGACGTACTGGTCCTGCTTCCACTCCACAAACTTGTAAGCACCGGTACCCACGTACTCGGTCACGCCGGTATCGCCCGCGGCCTCGATGACCTCGGAGGGGAAGATACCCGGATACTGGGAGTGGTTGCCCAGGATGATCAGAAAGTCGATGGCGGGCTCGGTCAGCATGCAGGTGACCTCGTGGTCGCCCGAGGCGGCGAAGGTGGCGCCGGGCAGCAGGCTCGCGGCGCGGTCGTTGACGGTGAGCCAGCGGTTCATCGAAGCCACGACGTCCTCGGAGCCAAACTCCTTGCCGTTGTGGAAGGTAACGCCCTCGCGCAGCTTGATGGTGTAGGTCAGGCCGTCGTCGGAGACCTCATAGCCCTTGGCCAGCACGGGCTGGGGCTCGTAGTCGCTATCGAGGCCAAAGAGCGGCTCGACGACGTTGCAGATGATGTCCATGGTCACAAGCGACGACGTGGTGTGCGGATCGAGACCGTCCGGGCTCGCCGGTAACGCGATCTGCAGCTCGTCGCGATACTCCACATCCTGGCCGGAGGCAGCGGCGCTACCGCTCTCGGCGCCCGAACCGCCGCAGCCGGTGAGGCCGAGGCCCGCCATGACGCACAGGGCAGCGGAGCCGGTCAGAAAACCGCGACGGGAAACGCCCGCCTTGAAAAGGTCGTTGTTCATTGAGTTCCTTTCGTGTCTGAACAAACAGATAGAATCTGCCGGGACGGCGGAAATCCCCGTCCCGGCAGCTATGCGAAGCCGGCCGGCGCCCTGCGGTGCATCCGGCCACCGACCGGCATGGCAACAGAGAAATCCCTATCGCACGGATAGGAACACCCGGCGGCAC
>CABSYH010000085.1:0-7267 GCA_902481965.1 uncultured Collinsella sp. | reverse complement strand
CGAGGCGGCATTGACCTTCTGGTCATGCCGCCGAAGTTGAAAGGCAGATTGCCGCTCTGGCGGGCTTGCAGCGTCGAGCCGTTACGCGGTTTGGTAAAACCGCGTAACTTACATGACCATAACGTAGCGCGATCCCACGTAGTACTGCTTACCCATCAGGACCGGCTCTCCATTGGGACCGGTAAAGCTGGCACGCAGGTTGAGCAGCGGATCATGCGGAGCAATGCCCAACTCGGCCGCCTGCTCGGTATTGGCACGAACGGCCTCGACCGTGCGGTAGCCAACCGAGACAATCGGGATTCCGCCAACACGCTCGACCTCGGCAAAAATCGACTTGTCCTCAAGATCGGCCGTCAACAGCTCGCGGTAGGCATCAAACGGCACAAAGATGTTCTCCTCAAAGATGGGCTCGCCGTCGGCCGTACGCACGCGCTTGATATGCAGCAGCAGCGCATCCTTCTGCAGGCCAAAGAACTCCATCTCGTTTTGGCGCGCCGGCACAATCTGGCGATCGATCACGTGCGCACCGGCCTTCATGCCATTGCCGGCACACAGCGCGGTAAACGTCTGCAACGTCGAGGCGTGAAACTGGCGATTGATGTGCGGCGTGGAGACAAAGGTGCCACGGCCCTGCTGCTTAACCAGGTAGCCATCGGAGCACAGTTCCTCGACGGCGCGGCGCACCGTAATGCGGCTCACGTCGTACTGCTCGGCTAGCTCAAGCTCGGACGGAATACGCTCCTTGGGTGCATAAACACCTTTCTCGATCGCATCCTTGATTTCGTCGTAAATCTGCTGGTAAAGCGGTGCATTTTTGGGCGCAGGCATATCTAATCACTCTTATCGAAATATCGAAATAACTAATACGTATATAACGTCTAGTTTCATGTTACCTCATATTGATAAAACGATACACCCTCCCTACCAAAAAGCGACAGCTTCATTTTGGTAGGTTTTACCTGGGCAAACGAGAGCCCCTCGAAAGCAACGAGGCTTTCGAGGGGCTCATTCGGATGGACTACGCTTGGCCGGCAAAATGCCAAAACCCTACTTCCCGTCATCCTGCTGCAGGCTGTCCTGCTCGCAGAGGTGCGCCCGCCTGCTGGCCATACGTGCGGGCTTGTCGGGATCGGGTACGGCCGTGGGCATGGGCTCGTCGACATGACCACCCCACCAGCCGCCCACAAAGTTGAGCGTGTGGAACACATTGATCACGGCGCCGGGATCAATGTCGCACACCAGCTTGATAATGTCCTGACTCTCGTAGGTCGAGACAACGGCGTGCAGCAGGTACATCTTTTCGCGGCTGTATCCGCCGATGACCTCGGCGCAGCTAATGCCGTGCTGAAAATGGTCAACATAGGCGGTCATGACCTCGTCTGCCTTGCGCGTCGTGATCTGCAGCGTCACGCGGTCGTAGCGACGATAGAAACTGTCGATGGTCTTGGTCGAAATAAACTGGAACACGATGGAGTACGCCGCCTTGTCCCAGCCAAACATAAAGCCAAAGATCGCCAGGATAAAGCAGTTGAAACCAAAGATGACGCCCCAGATAGTCTTGCCCGTGTGGTTGGAGACCCACAGCGCGATAAAGTCGGTGCCGCCGGTGGATGCGCCGGACTTGAGCGCGATGGCAGCGCCCAGACCCGAGACCACGCCGCCAAAAATGATGAGCATGATCTTGTCGCCCAAAAACGGGGAAAAGTGAAAGATGTTGAGGAACAGCGACGAGAGCACGACCTGCATCATCGAGAAGATGACGAAGCGCTTGCTAATGCCGCTCCAGCATAGGAGCGCCACAGGGATGTTGAGCGCGAGCATACCGAGCGAGATGTCGATGTGAACGCCGCCCAGCGAGGTAACGCGATCGAGCAGGACCGCGACGCCGGTAAGACCGCTCGGAAGCAGGTCGGCGGGCTGAATGAACGCCTGGATCAGAAATGTCTGAAGAACGGCGGAAATGGTGACCGCCACGGCAGTAATGGCGCGGCGGACGATGGTGAGGCGGCCGAGCACGAGTACTCGGTCCGTGAGCTGATCGATGGCGTTCGCCACGTAGGCTCCCTTCGAAGGCAGATATAGTTGTGGGGCATGCTCGCGATTGTAGCATGGAGCGAGAGGAGGCGCTTTAATTCGCCCTCTCTCGACGACCAAAACGGGACCAGCAACCCCACGACCAAAGAGCAAAATCCAAGTGAGTAGACTTCTTACGATCTGCCGAGCACACCCAAAACCGCCAACTCTGTGACCTGCGGTTTTACAAAGGAAGATATGCATTGTGCTCGGCCAGCGCCAAAAAGTCTACTCACTTAGTCCGAATCGAAGCCAAACGGATCAAAATAGAAACCAAATTGAGCCAATCCACCGCAAAAAACGTTTGAACCCGTGCTTCTCGCGGCGGATTGACACTACAAAGCGGCCAAAATGTCGGTCAAATTATCGATAACGGCATCGGCTCGCGATTGATCGAGGTTGACGCCCTCGTGCGGACGCAGTGCCAGGACGCGGGCGCCGGAACGTTTGCCAGCCTCGATCCCCAAAGGCGAATCCTCGATAACCAGGCACTCGGCAGGCTCCACCCCCAGCGTCTCCATGGCGCGCAGGTAGATCTCGGGATCGGGCTTAAACGCACTGCACTCGTGGCCGCTGATGGTGTAGTCCAGCACGTCGGCGATGCCGGCAATCTCCACCAGCTCGTCGATCAGCTCGCGATAGGACGAGCTCGCGATGGCACACTTCACGCCACGCTCGTGCAGCTTGCGCATCACCGGCTCCGTCTGCTCGTTGAGCAGCTCGGCATACGGAACGGGGTGGACCGGGCTGTAGACCTGCTTGTACTCCACGCGCAGGCGCTCGCGCAGCTCAACATCGTCGGGCACCAGCGCCTCCCAAATGGCAGGCTCGTTAGACCCCGAAAGATCGGGGATCTCGTCAAAGTGGAACCCTTTCTCTTCCATAAACGCCACGCGACGACGGTTGTAGAACCACTCGGTATCGACCAGCACGCCGTCCATATCAAACAGCACTGCCTTGATCATACGCATCTCCTCCCACCTGCCAAAAAGGGACAGGTTTATTTTGGTAGGTTTTATCTGGGGTTTTGCGACGCGACGGATACGCCCTCCCCAAAGCAAAAAAGGGGACGGGGCGCAAACCCCATCCCCTCTCAATCAACCCGTAAGGTCTACTTACTTGTGATTAGTAGGAAAGCTTCCACATGTAGCGACGCATGGTCAGCGGGTGCTGACGGGCCTCGGCGATCTGGTTGCCGTACTCGCGCATAACGGCGAGGTGCAGCAGCGGGTTGAAGTAGGTGACGACGCTCGCGGGCACAGCGTCAGCCAGGCCGTAGTCCTTGGAGTCGATCAGAGCGACCTTGGCGCCCATGCGCTTAAGGAAGGTGAGGGCGCGGGCGTCCATCGGACGGGTGGCGCCATCGGACATGAAGAAGACGTAGGGCTTACCCTCGGTGGAAACCTCGAACGGGCCGTGGAAGTACTCGCCGGTGTTGTAGGCGGCGGCGTCGATCCACTGCATCTCGGTGAACAGGAAGGCGGCGTGAGAGTAAGCCATCTTCTCGGAGGCACCGGAAGCCATGAAGTAGATCATCTTGTCGTCCTTGAAGTCCTCGGCGAACTTCTTGGCGAGCTTCTTGCAGTGCTGAGCGGCGTTCTCGCAGAGCTCGAAGACGTTGGTGAGGCCGGTGATCATGTCCTCGTAGTGGTCATAGCCCTCGGTCTGCTGAAGGATCTCGACAGCAAGAGCGATGGCGTAGCCGGGCTTCTCGCACTTGGCAGCGAAGTTGGCGTGGAAGCCGTGAACGATGACGTAGTCAGCGTCGACGGTCAGGGCGGAGCCAGCCTTGTTGGTGAGGGAGACGACCGGGCAATTGTGCTTCTTGGCGGTCTTGTTGGCCTCGACGGTCTCGGGCGTGGAGCCACCGAGGGAGCAGGTGATCACGAAGGTGTGCTCGTTGACCCAGGAAGGCGTGTCGTAGTTGAACTCGTTAGCGGTGAAGATCTGAACGTTCAGCTTGTCCGTGTTGTTGGCCAGGAAGTACTTGGCGGGGTAAAGGTCGGACATGGAAGCACCGCAGCCGACGAAGGCGACGCTGTGGATCTCGTGGTTGGACAGGACGTCAGCGACGATCTGCTTAGGGAGGTTAAGGTCGATCTCGTACATCTGACACATTCCTTTCGATTTTTGCGGCGCCACATTGCCGAGCGCTCGCAGGGTTACCGTGGTTTGGACCGAGTCGCCGGCCCGTTGAGGATGTGTCAAAGGAACTGTCCCTTTGACACATTTAGGGATGGAAGCCTGCCTGGGGTATGGGATGTCAGGCAGGCTCCCCGGGGAAAGCGATTAGACGCTTGGTCGCGACTAGGCCAGGATGCCGGCCGCGGAGAGGGCGATGCCGCCCACGATGGCGATCACGAGAAGCCAACCGGTGTTGACGTTCTTCTTGATGAGCCAGTACATAAGGCCGGTGAGGCCAAGGGAGATCATCTGGGGCATCATGCCGTCCAGGATGTCCTGGATCACGACGGTGCCGTCAGCGAACTGCAGCGGGGTGGTGGCGCCGATCAGCGTAGCGATCATGCCGCCCACGGACATAAGACCCACGATGCCGCAGACATACATGAGCTTCTCCATGAGGTCGCCGCCCTGAAGCTTGCTCAGGTACTCGTGGCCGCCCTGATAGCCCATCTTGGCTGCGAACCAAGTGATCAGCACAGAGGGGACGATGGAGATGAGCATGGCCAGGATCGGGCCCATGATGGAGCCCTGCTGAGCCAGCTGAACACCCAGGCCAAAGGCGATAACGCGGATGGTGCCCTGGAAGAAGGAGTCACCGATACCGGAAAGCGGACCCATGAGGGAGGTCTTGACCGCGTTGATCGAATCGGGATCGAAGTTCTCGGGATCCTTGGCGTACTCCTCCTCCATGGAGGCGGAGAGGCCCAGAATGAAAGCGCTCGTCTGCGGGGTGCAGTTGTAGAACGCCATGTGACGGTGGTAAGCCTCTTTCTTAGCAGCGAGCTGCTTGGGGTCGGACTCATCCGGATAGAGGCGATCGAGCGTGGGAACCATGCCGTAGAGGAAGCCCATGTTCATCTGACGCTCGTAGTTCCAAGAGGCCTGGATGGCCCAGGAGCGCCAGAAGAACTGGCTGACCTTCTTGTTCAGGGACACGTCCTTGGTTGCGGTTGCCATAGTGTGTTCCTCCTTAGTCTTCGTCGTCTTCGAGCGGATCGTAGTCGGAATCGACACCGGCGGCTGCATGGGAACCGTTGAACTTGAAGCCCATGAAGACGACAGCCAGGCACACACCGATCAGAGCGACCGCGATGACGGACAGGTTGAGGTAAGCGGCGAGCAGGAAACCGATGAACAGGAACGGAGTCATACCCTTCTTGATCATCATGGTGAGCAGCAGGGCCAAGCCGTAGGCGGTCATGATCTTGGTCGAAACGTTAAGACCAGTGGACAGCCACTCGGGAACCATGTTGACGATGGCCTGAACCAGGTCGGTGCCAACAAAGACGGCGAGGAAGATCGGCAGGAAGTACATGACGGCGTACAGACCGGAGCCGGCGCAGATGTGCATGCGGTAGGCGGTCTTGAACTTTCCGTTATCGATCGCACTATCTGCCACATGGGTGAGGGCGGCGATGATGGAACGGAACACGATGCCGAGGAGCTGACCCAGGACGGCGACCGGGATGGCGATCGTCATGGCGGTCTCGGCGGAAGCATCGGTCAGGCACGCAAAGGCAGCGGCCACGATGCCGCCCAGGACCATATCGGGCGGAACGGCGGCGCCGACCTGCACCAGGCCCATGGACACGAGCTCGACGGCGGCACCGACGGCAAGGCCGGTGGGCACATCGCCCAGCAGCAGACCGACGAGCGTAGCGCCAACGAGGGGCTGCTCGAAGTTAAGACGACCGAGCAGGCGGGAGTCCCACATGCAGAACACGCCGACGAGGCCGACGAGCACCGCACTGATGAACGTATTCATACCCTTCTCCTTTCAGTCAGGCAAAAGCCTGGTTGATTACAGCTTGGCGTCGATGTCGACGCTCTGATACGTAGGGGTCTGCTGGACGTAGAGCTTGATGCCCATGTCGAGCAGTTGGTTGACGTCGGCCTTCTGGTTGGCGTCGAGGAAGACGGAGCTGTCCTTGCCGCCGACCTGATCGGCACCGTCGTGGTTGGCGGTGGCGCCCAGGTTGATGGCGTCGAGCTTGTAGCCCTGGCAGAACTGCAGCATCTCGGCAGTGTTGCCAAAGACGAACATGACGCGCTCGCCGAGGGTGTTGAGCTTGTCCATCTTGGCGAGGGCACGCTCGACGGTGAAGACGTTCAGGCGCACGCCCTGGGGCTTGGCCAGCTTAAGAGCGCCCTTCTTGATGTCATCGTTGGCGGCGGCGTTGTCGACGACGATGATGCGCTCGGCCTGAACCTTGGTGGTCCAGGTAAAGACGACCTGGCCGTGCAGCAGACGGTAGTCAAGACGTGCGAGGACGATCTTGGCGGGACCGGAGCTGTGACGGGACGCCTTGGCCTTCTTGGCGGGAGCCGCGGCAGCCTCGACCGGTGCGTTGGGGTTGGTCAGACCGGTGCGGGCCTCGTTGATGAGGGCTGCGAGCTCGGCACCCTTGACGGGGACGGGGCTCATAGCGAGCGTGAGCGCCAGCGGGATGTTGAAACCGCTGACAACCGTGAACTTCGTGCCGTTCTTGGAAAGCTCGACCATGTTGTTGTTGACCGAGCTGCCGAGCATATCGGTCAGAACATAGACGGTGTCGTCCGCGTTGAACGTGGCGATCATAGCCTCAACCTTATTGGTGATGGGCTCCTTGTCGTCACGAGCAAGCGACACGACGTGGACGTTCGACACGTCGCCGAGAACCATCTCGAGCGTGTCTTTGGCGCCTGCGGCCAGGCCGCCATGAGATGCGAGAATGATCTGATTCATCTTGCCTCCTCCTTTTCGTTATGGTCATTATAACGTCTTATACGTTGCTTATATTGCTAATTAGTATAAAGACCGTTCGCGGGTGAAAATCGACCGTTGACGGGTTTAACGTACTCGAAACGTTTGGCTAGGTAGGCCGGCGCTAGCTGGATAACCCCAGGTCAGACCCTGCGCGCAATCCCCTATCGCACGAAGTACCAGGGGCTTTCCTGTACGGTGGGTTCCAGCGCAATGCCCTGTCTCTTATACACATCTCCGAGCCCACGAGACGTAGAGGAATCTCGT
>CABSYH010000084.1:0-7268 GCA_902481965.1 uncultured Collinsella sp. | reverse complement strand
GGTTACCATATTTGTCAGTCGCCTGGAGCAGCGTGGGCACGCTCACCGTGTTGGTGACGGTGCGAAACATCGAGGGGAGCGAGGCGAACGCCACGCCGAGTTGGGGAATTCGCTCGAGCGGTAGCTTGATGGCGCCGGAGACGTCCACCCGCTTCTGAGTGAGCGCGAGGTGGATTTTGGTCGATGCGAGCTGTTTTGCCACGAGCTCCTCTCGGCCGTCGTTCGCCGAGGGTTTGGTCTCGTTGTCTGCCATAGCGCGCTCCTTGCTTACGTTGATAGTCGTGGGCATTATCTCATCGCCTGGTGGCTTGCTAGAGCGGGGTAGAGGCCGAGCGTCTGGCGAAACTCGTTAACTGATTGCATTTCAGCGGATTGGGTTGATTATAAGAGAAGGACGGCTATCCATCTGCCCTTCCCAGTTGAGTTCGCTTTGAGCTACTGTTCGTGCCTATGCTGCTTGGGCTCAAGCCTTCTCGCTGCCGTGAAGCAGGCCGTGGCCGCCATGGCCAATGCGATGCTGGCCATCCAAGTGGAGTCGCCGGTTGCAGCGAGCTTTGGTTCATCGGCTGTCGTGCGTCCCGACTTTTTTGTAGCCGCCTCGTCGGCGTCCTTTTCAGGAGTGGCAGGATCACTTTTGTTGTCGCCGGGTGAATCTACGTCGGTCTTTCCGCCCGCCTGCTCCCCTTGGGCCTTCCCCTCCACGGTGAAGGACGCATCGGTCGCCGTCCCGTCCTTCCAGACGGCCGTGACGGTGTGTCCGCCGCCGGCGAGCGTGTCCAGGTAGGACGGCCTGAGCTCGATAATCGTGCTGCCCCTGGTTGCGGTGTAGTTCTCGGCGGAGACCTCAGTTCCGTCCACGAGGAGACGCGTGAACTCATCGAGAGGACCGCTGAAGCGGAAGGTCAGACCGGCCTCGCCGTCCTTTGCATACGCCTGCCCGTCGCCCTTGGTGGCGGCATACAGCGGAGCGGTCACGTCGAAGGTGACGTCCCCCGCGTCGTCGACATCAAAGGTCTGAACGCCGGTCTTGCCGTTACGCTCGGCGTAGGCGGAGCTGTAGACGAAGGTCTCGTGGCCCGTCTTGTCGAGGACCGCGAGGGCTTGGATTTCAAACGAGCCCATCGAGAGCGACGTGGGGAACTCGATTTCGATATAGCCCCTTGCCGCATCGTAGCTGCAGCTCAACGTTTTGCGGGTCTTTAAAGAGTTCGGGTCCTCGACATAGCCGGGGTCGCCGAGGATCGGGGAGACAGACTTTACGCCGTCCGCGTCGCCTACATTGCAATAGATACGGAGGATCCCGCCGACGGGGACCCTCTTCGCGGAGATGGAAACGTTCGAGACCGTGGGCGGGTTCCGGTCGATCGCGCTGCCGGTCACCTCGAAGCACAGCTCGCTCGGGTCGCCAACCGAGAAAGTCGCGCCCGAAATGCCGTTGGCCCTGGCGTAGGAACTCTCGTACACATCGGTCTCGAACCCTAGGCCATCGGTGACCGAAAGGCCGATCAGCCTGTGCCTTCCGATCCTATTGCTGTCGAATGTGAGGTCAAACCCGTCGATAGACGAGCCTCCGTGATAATAGGCTGACGAAACAGAGCAGCCGTCGTCCGAATTCTCCCAGCCCTGCCGCAGTATGGGGGAAACGGAGCGAACGCCGTCGGCATCGGAGACGGTCCAAGAGATGTGGAGGTCGGCACCGGTTGCGACCTCCCTGCTCGAGAGCGACACGGAGGACACGGTCGGCGGGTTTTGGTCCTCGGGTCCCTCGGTCACCTCATACTCGAGGGGGTCGGTGGTGAAGGTCGGACAGTCGAGCCCCTTCTCCTCGGCATACGTCGTGTCGTAGACATCGGTAACCCATCCAAGACTATCGGTCACGCCGAGGCCGATGATCCGGTACCTGCAGGGCCGGTCGCTCGGGGAGGTGGAGATATCGAAGCCCGCGGTCGTGTTGCCGGTCGACGAGAAGGCGAGACGGGAACTGATTCCATGGTCTCCGGTATCGTTTTCGACAAGGACTTCGACTATGGGCGTGACGGACCGTACCCCGTCAGGGTCATCGACGCTATAGCCGACATGCAGCGTGGAGCCGGCCGTGACTGTCGTCGCGGATATCGTCACGTTGGAGATGCTGGGCGGGTTCGGGTCCGACGCGGCTAGGGCGGTTGAGGGCAAAGCAAGCGCTACGGTGGCGGACAGCGAGGCGAGCAGGCTAAGCGCGAAGCGCCTGGAGAATTTCAAGGAGGTCATTGGTGGTGCCGATCTTCCATAATTGTTGCAGCGATACCAGTATATCTTTGGCCCATGCTAGCCAGATGTTCTTTCCGCGAACGGCTCGTTAGTTTAGAGACGGCATATGGACGCCTGTCTCGTCCACGTTTCTCGTAAGGGCGATTATAAGGACATGAAGAGACTTTCTCGGAACAATCAATTGGGGATATCAAAGAAATGCTGGACGCCTCCTGATCGCTCAATGCCTTTGAGGTGAAATGCGGCGCATCGGCTACGTTGTTGAGATCATTTATCGAGCGATACGTCATTCCAGCTGAGGCCACCGTCATGAGGCTTCTGTTCCTACACCCCCCCCGCAATCCCGCGCGCGGCACCCAACAGCTCGTACTCCCTCTCGCTCCACTGGCACAGCTCGGCAGTCTCGACGGCGTCGCGACACAGGTCCAGAAACACCTCAGCTCCCTCGCAGAAGCACTCGCGGGCAAAGTCACCCGAACCGCTTGCGACGCACGTGCCGTCGGCAAACAGCTTCCAGCTAGACAGCTCGCGCGAGTCGTCTCCAAGCAGCTTGATCTGCAGTACGTGCGGGTCGCCGGCGGTGTAGAGCTCTTTCTCGAGCGCCTGCACGGTAAAGCGCATCTGGTGGGGGAGACTGCTCTTGACCATGGCCGAGGCATAGCCGTTCGGCTTGTCCAGAAGATGCATTCGTTTTGGCTTGGCTGCCAGGTTGTGGAAGTTGCGCTCACTGCGCACGGAGAAATTGTCCATACGGACTCCTTTCATCGATATTGGCAGGGCCACCGTGCCTCTTGGCCGGTTGGCGTCGGGATCGTGGAGCCAACTCTCTACCCCGACTCTGGATAAAACGCGCCCGCTCCTTGCGGGCACGATGGGGTCTATCAACGTGTACGGACAGAAATCAAGCGCCATCCGCGAAATGACGCGCGGATGGCGTTGGTTTCCCAAGTGATTATTCGGCTTCCATCCGGAAAAGTGTCGAAATCGGCCGTGTAAAAGTACGGGAAAGTGTCGAAATAGGCACCTTAAAACTTCGGAAAAGTGTAGTTGGATGACAAAACAGCACTTAGAAGCCGATGCTGGATGCGGGATCCTGCGGCTGCCTTCAGCCCTCGCTACTCGTCGTCCCCGTCGTTGGGGTCGCCCTTGAGGGTGTTGATGTCCAGGTACTGGTTATCGTCCTCTTTTTGCTGGGTTTCCGACTCCGCTTGGGTGGGGCCGCGGAACAGCTGGAATCCCTCAAACGCAATGGCGCCGAGCAGGGCAATGACAATGGCGATAAAGGCAACCTTGACTGCCTGCGGAAATTCCGAGAAACGCAGCGCCTTTTCCTTGGCGTAATAATCGGCGAAGCGCTCTTCGCCCGTGCTTTTGGTATACGCCGGTGCGGACGCGGCCTCCGGGTCATATTCCGGTGCAGGCGTGGCAGCGTACGGATCGTTGAGATAATCGCTCGATGCGGTGCCATAATCCTCTGTCTCGATGCGACCGTTGCCAGCATAGCCATCGGAATAATCGGAATATGCCGCACCGCCCTCATGGTCCGCGGCGTCCGTGTTGGCGGCAAAAAGCGGGTTAACTGGAACATCGAGCGCCGGCATGCCGGTAGAGGTCTCATCCAGATCGGCTGCGGCCCAGGAATCGTGGACAACCTGATGGGCAACGGGCTCATCGAGCCTTGTGACCGGAGGCTTGCGTGCCGCAGGAACAGGCAACTGCTGGGCGCTGTACATAACGGTGCTGTCGGCCGATTTGCCCTGCGTCGCTGCTGCGAGAAATGCCGCCGTCTCGGACGGGTCGCTTGCGGGGCGGGGAGCGGGCGTGGGCGCCGAAGTGGGTGCGGGTGTAGGCGCGGGCGTCGAAACAGCCGGCTGCGCAGGAGTCGGCGCAGATGCGGTCTTAGGCGCAAGTGCGGGATTGGGGCTTGACGGGCGAGCCCCGCCGCTCATGAGTTCGTCGGCGGTCCACGGGCGATCATCCATCACGTCGTCAAGGCTCAGCGAAAACAGGTCGTCTTCACCCTCATCGAACATGCGGTGCACATGTCCACCAATTGCCGGAATCAATCCGCGACCGGTGCATGATGCCTTGCTCAACGCCATTCTGTTCCATCCTTTCGAAATGCTAATGACATCGATTATATGGAACTTCCCAAGCGGCCCGGTCTTGGATTCGTGCTTTCCAGAACTCGCACCCAAAAGGGGGAGGGGCAATCCGGGCGAGTGCCTACTTGTCGCCGGCCGCCGCCTTGGCCTCATTGAGGTAGCTATAGAAGCTGTACTTGGAGATGCCAAAGAACTCGCAGGCGCGCTCGCTCGACTTGGAAATGAGGAAGGCACCGCGACGGTCGAGGTAACCAATGGCACGAATGCGCTCGTCTTTGGTCATGAGTGCCGCGGGCTTGCCCACAAACTGCTCGCACTCGTGCAGCAGGTCCTCGAGCAGGTCGCCGATGTTTTTGGTAATGGGCTCGGGCTCGGTGTAGCCCGAGCCGCCGGTGCCGGTAAAGGCATCGAGCGAACGCTCAAAAGCCTTCATGAGCGTAATGTCAAAGTTGATGCCCAAAATGCCGACGGGCTTGCCCTCGTCGTTGCGGATAAAGATGGTCGAGGACTTGAGCAGCTTGCCATCGGTGGTTTTGGTGAGGTATGGCTCGCGGTCGTGTACGTCGGTGGCGCCCTCGTGCATGGACTCAAACACGATATGGCTGGGGCCGTCACCCAGTTTGCGCCCGCTGACGTGGCCGTTTTCGATCACTACGATGGAGTGGTCCACGTCCTCGGTCTCCAGATCGTGGACGACGACTTCGCAGTTGGGGCCAAATTGGAGCGCCAGACCGTGTGCGAGGCGCTTGTAAAACTCAATCTGTGCGGGGGTCATGGGTACCTTCCTAAAAATTAGTTTGGGCTCACTGTGCCATAAACCACACATGACCGCAAACAAATCCATCAACAAGGCAATTCATGACCGTTCGGCGGCGAAAAGGTACCGATTACGGCAACAAACAATTTGTTAGGTTTTCCAATCAAAAAGTGTGATAGAACAGTGCTAACAAACTTTTTGTTTGGCATCCACATAAAAGTTCAGTCGCATGAATGGGAATGGGCTGAAACGCGTATGCGGGGGCCGGCAAGAGAGGACTTAAGGAGTTCACCGTATGGCCGATAAGATCCAGTGGGCGGGCAACACGATGCCCAAGAGCGATGATAAGCACTTGGGAATCATGAGCCTCGACCACGTGAAGAAGGCCCGTGCCTTCCACCAGTCGTTCCCCCAGTACACCGTCACTCCGCTTGCCCGCCTGGATGGCCAGGCCGCGCGCCTGGGCCTGTCCAACCTGTGCGTTAAGGACGAGAGCTATCGCTTTGGCCTCAACGCCTTTAAGGTTCTGGGCGGCTCGTTTGCCATGGCCAACTACATTGCCGACGAGACCGGCAAGGACGTTGCCGAGTGCACCTTCGATTACCTGACCTCCGATCAGCTTGCCAAGGACTTTGGCCAGGCCACCTTCTTTACCGCTACCGACGGCAATCATGGCCGCGGCGTGGCATGGGCTGCCAACAAGCTGGGCCAGAAGGCCGTCGTTCACATGCCCAAGGGTTCCACCAAGCCCCGCTTCGATAACATCGCCGCCGAGGGCGCAACGGTGACCATCGAAGAGGTCAACTACGACGAGTGCGTGCGCATGGCCGCCGCCGAGGCCGACGCCTGCGAGCGCGGCGTCATCGTTCAGGACACCGCCTGGGAGGGCTACGAGAAGATCCCGTCTTGGATCATGGAGGGCTACGGCACCATGGCTTCCGAGGCTGCCGAGCAGCTGCGCGAGATGGCCATCAACCGCCCGACGCACGTGTTTGTCCAGGCTGGCGTGGGTTCGCTCGCCGGCGCCGTGGTGGGCTACTTCACCAACCTGTATCCCGATAACCCGCCCACCTTCGTCGTGGTTGAGTGCGCACCTGCCGCCTGCCTGTACAAGGGCGCTGCCGCCGGCGACGGCGATCCGCGCATCGTGGACGGTGACATGCCCTCCATCATGGCCGGCCTGTGCTGCGGCGAGCCCAACATCCTGGGCTGGGATATCCTGCGCAACCACGCCACCGCCTTCGTGTCCTGCCCCGACTGGGTCACCGCTCGCGGCATGCGCACCCTGGGCGCCCCCGAGAAGGGCGACCCGCGCGTCATCTCCGGCGAGTCCGGCGCGGTGACCACTGGCCTGGTCGAGACCCTCATGCTCGATCCTGAGTACGCCGAGCTCAAGGAGCTCATCGGCCTGGATAAGACGAGCTCCGTGCTCTGCTTCTCCACGGAAGGTGACACCGATCCGGATCAGTATCGTCGCATCGTCTGGGAAGGCGAATACCCCACTTGCTAATCGTTGGGGCGGAGTAAATAGGTATCGCTCCGCCACCTCACAGGTAGATTCCTTAGTTTGAAAGGTTATGAACAATGGCTAAAGAACTCGATTTCGACGCTATCAAGGCTGCTGCTGAGTCCCATCGTGCTGATATGACTCGCTTCCTGCGCGCTATGATCAGCCATCCCTCTGAGTCCTGCGAGGAGGGTGAGGTTGTCGCTTGCATCAAGGCCGAGATGGAGAGCCTTGGCTATGACGAGGTCAAGGTCGACGGCCTGGGCAACGTTATGGGCTTTATGGGCGAGGGCGACAAGATTATCGCCATCGACTCTCACATCGACACCGTCGGCATCGGCAACATCGATAACTGGGATGCCGATCCCTATGAGGGTTACGAGACCGACGAGATCATCTACGGCCGCGGTGGCTCCGACCAGGAGGGTGGCATGGCTTCTGCTACCTACGCTGCCAAGATGATGAAGGACATGGGCCTCATCCCCGAGGGCTACAAGATTATGGTCGTCGGTACCGTCCAGGAAGAGGACTGCGATGGCATGTGCTGGCAGTACATCTACAACAAGGACGGCATTAAGCCCGAGTTCGTCATTTCCACCGAGCCCACGAGACGTAGAGGAATCTCGTATGCCGTCTTCTGCTTGAAAAA
>CABSYH010000083.1:0-7285 GCA_902481965.1 uncultured Collinsella sp. | reverse complement strand
CAGCGTCAGATGTGTATAAGAGACAGGGCAGGGTCGCCGTCGATACCGGCGACGATATGGCCCGCGACCGTTGTGCCCTCAAATCCGCCAATGTCCTCGGAGGGACCTCCTTGGCCGGGGCAGTCGAGGGCGATGAGTGCCATGCCCATGCCCGCAAACGACGCCTGCTCAAACCAGCTGCGGCTTGCACCCGGATACCCATGGAACTGAAGTACCAATGGCACGGGCTCGTCCGAGACGGGTTTAAGGTACTTGGCATGCAGGCGCGCGCCACACATGCCGGTATACCAGAGGTCGAAAAGCTGGCAGGTCGCGGCATCGGCGACCCATGCCGTCTCGATCGCATAGTCAAGCCCGACGGCGTCGGCCTCGGCCATGCGATCCTTCCAAAAGAGATCGAAATCTGATGGACGGGGCATGGCGCCTCGATATTCACCAAATTGATGTTGTAGCTCCTGAGCACTTGGCATGGCTCGTGAACCCAACCTTTCGAAATCGCAACGGAGGTGCGCCCGGCAAGGGAACCGGGCGCACGGGAGGGAAAGCGAGGCTACTCGCCGAGCTTGGGATGCAGCAGCGACGGCGCAGCGCCGAGCAGCATCTTGGTGTAGGGGTCCTGGGGGTGCTGGAAGACCTGCTTGGCCTCGCCCTGCTCGACGATCCTGCCGCCATTCATAACGATGATGTCGTCAGAGATATAGCGGACCGTCTGGATGTCATGGCTGATGAACACCATGGCCAGGCCGAGCTCCTTCTTAAGGTCGGTCAGCAGGTTCAGAATCTGCGCGCGGACCGAAACGTCCAGAGCCGAGGTGGGCTCGTCGGCGATGATGGCATCGGGGTTCAGCGACAGGGCACGGGCAATTGCGACGCGCTGGCGCTGGCCGCCCGAAAGCTGGCCGGGAAGAACCTCGGCAGCGGAGCTGGGCAGACCGGTGAGCTCCAAGAGTTCCTTGACGCGCTTCTCCTGCTCGGCCTCGGTACCCAGGTTGTGGACGCGCATGGGGTCGAGCAGCTGCTCGCGAACGACCATGCGGGGGTTGAGCGCCGTGGCCGGGTTCTGGAACACGACCGAGATGACGCGACCCATGTGGCGACGGTCCTCGGCGGTACGTTTGGTAACGTCCTTGCCCTTAAAGTAGACCTTGCCGCTCGTGGGGGCCTGCAGGCCGCACATGACGTTGGCGGTGGTGGACTTACCGCAACCGGACTCGCCGACGATGCCGATCGTCTGACCGGGCATGAGCTTAATCGTTACACCCTGGACGGCGTGAACCAGGTTGGGGTGCAGAATCGAGCCGGTACGGGTCCTAAAGGTGACGTGGACGTCATCAAGGAAGATGATCGGCTCGACGCCGTTGACTGCGGTCTCGCTCATCTACATCACCTCCGCGTGAGGGGTCAAACCATTTGCCTTGAGCACCTCGTCGGGGAGCTCGGAATAGAAGTGCTCGGTGCCGGGCACGCGCTTGAAGACCGGACGGGTGTCCAGGCCAATACGCGGATGGCTCGAGCGGGGCGCGAAGCGATCGCCCTTGGGGAAATCGCGCGGACTCGGAACGGCGCCGGGCACCTGGTGCAGGCGGCCCGAACCGCTCTCGATGGACAGAACGGAACCCAGAAGACCGCGGGTGTACTCGTGGATCGGGTTAGTGAGCAGCTCCTTGGTGGGCGCCTGCTCGATAACCTGGCCAGCGTACATAACCGTGATGTTGTGGGCGACCTCGGCGACCAGCGCCAGGTCGTGCGAAACGAAGATCATGGCAAAGCCGAGCTTGGCCTGAAGATCGTTGAGCAGCTTGATAACCTGCTTCTGGACGGTAACGTCCAGAGCGGTCGTGGGCTCGTCGCAGATGACCAGCTTGGGGTCGCGGGTAAGGGCCATAGCGATCAGGACACGCTGACGCTGGCCGCCGGAACGCTCGTGCGGATAGCTCTCGAGCGTGCGCTTGGGATCGAGGCCGACGAGCTCCAGGAGCTCCTCGGCGCTGCGGGTTCCGCCGCGCTTGGTGAGCTGCTTCATCTGGGCAGAGATGAGCATGGAGGGGTTGAGCGAGGACAGGGCGTCCTGATAGACCATAGCGATATCGGTACCGCGCAGGCCGAACCACTCCTTCTTGCTCATCTTGAGCAGGTCACGGCCCTCCCAGAGGACCTCGCCGGAAAGGTGCTCGTCATCGTCGGTCAGGCCCATGATGGCCAGCGTGGTGATGGACTTACCGCAACCGGACTCGCCCACCAGGCCCATGGTCTGACCAGGACGGACGTCAAAGTTGACATGGTCGACGACGTTGATATCACCGTGATGCTCAAACTGGATGCAGAAGTCACGGACCGAGAGAATCGGTTCAACAGACTCGTCGGGCACATGGCGATCGTCACGCTTGAGCTCGACATCGCGCAGGGCGCCAAGGCGAGCGGAGAGGGACTGGGCCTGCTCCTTGTAGGCGCGAACGGGGTCGGAGACCAGCAGGTCGGCCTCGCGACGCTTGGAGGACTCGGTGGGATCCAGGGCGGCGGAGGGAGCAGCGGCCATGGCGTCGGTAATGCCCTCGGAGAGGATGTTGAGCGCCAGGCAGGTGATCATGATGGCCAGGCCCGGGAACAGCGCCTGCCACCAACGGCCGGCGAGCACGCCGCCGCGGGCGTCGGCGAGGATGTTGCCCCAGGTAGCGGTGGGCTCCTGGATACCAGCGCCGATGAAGGTCAGCGAGGCCTCGAAGATGATGGCGTCGGCGACCAGGGTAACGGTGAAGACCATGATCGGGGCGATGCAGTTACGCAGAACATGCTTGATCAAAATCCACGGAGCCTTGGCGCCGGAAACGATGACCGCGCGGACATAGTCCTCGCCGTACTCGGACACGATGTTGGCGCGCACGATACGGGCAATCTGCGGAGTGTACATAAAGCCGATGGCGAAGATGATCGACGGCACGGAGTTGCCCAGGATGGAGACGAAGACGGCCGCGAGGGCGATGCCCGGGATGGACATGATGATGTCCAGGATACGCATGATCGTCTCGGAGACGGCCTTGCGCGAAACCGCTGCAAGGGCGCCCACGACCGAGCCGCAGACCAGAGCCATGGCAGTGGCGCCAAAGCCGATAATCAGCGAGTAACGACCACCGTAGAGCATACGCGACAGAATGTCGCGACCCTTATCGTCGGTACCGAAGATAAATCCGTTGCCGGGAGCCTGGCGAGCCGTAAAGATCTCGACCGGGCTATAGGGGGCAAGAAGGGGCGCCAGGATCGCAGTCAGGGCGACCAGCACCAGCACGACGGCGGCAATCTTAGAAGACAGCGTCATCTTCTTCCAGCCACCGAGCTTGAGCCCCTTGGAGGCAGCCTTCTCGAGCTGTTCGGTTTGCTTCTCTCGAATCTTTACCATAATCTACACCGTCCTGATGCGCGGGTTGATGAGCAGGTAGAGCATGTCAACCACGATGTTGATGATGATGAAGGCAAGAGCAACGACGATAACGACGCCCTGAACCAGGTTCGCCTCGTTGCCCTGAACGCCCTGCAGAATCGCGGTGCCCATGCCGGGGAGGTTGAAGATAACCTCGATGACGACGGCGCCGCCCATGAGGTAACCGATCTTAAGACCGAGGGTGGTGACCGGGGTGATCAGCGCATTGCGAAGAACGTTGATGCCGACGACGACCTTCTCGGGAACGCCGGCGCCGCGAGCCATACGGACATAATCCTTGTCGAGCTCCTCGACCATGGCGGTACGCACGATACGAGTCATCTGGCCCGTCAGCGGAAATGCCAAGGCGATGGCGGGCATGATCATACGTCCCAGATAGCCAACCGGATTCGTGGTGAAGTGAGGCAGAGCACCCGATGCCGGGAGCACCTTAAGGTAGGAAGAGAACAGCAGGATCAACAGAACGGCAAGCCAGAACGACGGGGTTGCCAAGCCGGCGATGGAAAAGACGCGGATCACTTGGTCCGGCCATTTGTCGCGATACAGTGCCGCGATGACGCCGAGCAAAAACGAAACGACCGCACCGATGGCAAGACCGATGAAGGTCAGCTGCATCGTGACGGGCAGGGCCGTGGAGATGCGCTTGGCAACGGAGTTGCGAGCAGCACCATAGGTGCCCATGTCGCCATGGATCAAATCGCCCATATAGCGCACGTAGCGCACGGGCCAGGGGTCGTCCAGACCATACTTCTCATGGTACTCGGCAACCGCCTCGGGCGAGGCGCCGTCACCCAACGCCGTGTAGGCGGGGTCGGTCTTGGAGAACGACATAAGGAAGAACACCAGGACGGTGACGCCCAATGCCATGATCGGCAGCGCCACAAGACGCCTTCCAATCAAACGTAGCAAGTTGTTCACGTTCTCTCCCCTTTCTTTTGTCGGTAGGACCAACTGGTATATGAGTACGGATACTCATTACAAGACCCGAGCGACATCGTTGCCGCCCGGGTCTTTGTTTCAACTATGAGGATACGGTCCCAACGACCGACATCCTGCATACAGACTCAAGCGAGTCTTACGCCTTGACGGTCGCAACGCCCCTGAAGGACATGCTCGTCGTGCCGATGCCCTTGAAGCCATCGAGGGCCTCGCCGTTGGGCGCAGTGGACGGATCGTCCCAGGAAGCGGAGACGGTCTTGACGTGGACAACGGGGTACAGAACGGCGTTGTCGGCAATGATGTCGAAGCACTCGTTCCACTTCTTCTGCTGCTCGTCGCCCTCGGCGGCAAGAGCCTCGTCCATGAGACCGTGGAGCTTCTGCCACTCAGCGGACTCCTTCCACGGGCAACGGGTCTGCATCCAGACGTTGTCGCCGTACCACCAGTTGAGCAGCAGGTCGGGGTCGGCGCCGAAGCAGGAAGGATCGCCAGGGGCAAGGAGGATATCGTAGGCCTCGCCGCCGTCGATGGCAGCGTAGGTGGCCGGCGAGGTATCGGTCTGGATGGTCACATCGAAGCCGAGAGCGTCGAGATCGTTCTTGACCTGGGCGGCCATGCCCTTAATCTGCTCGTTGTCGGTGGTGCGCAGGGTGATGGCACCCGGGGTGATGCCAGACTCCTCAATTAGCTTCTTAGCCTTCTTGGCGTCGGTCTTGTACACCGTGGAAGCCTCATGATAGTTGGTGAAGCTCTTGGGCAGGTAGCAGCTGGCAGCGGTGGCAAGGCCGGCGAAGGTGTTGCTGACCATCTTCTCGGTGTCGAGCGCATACATGACAGCCTGACGGACCTTGACGTTGTTCCAAGGCTCCTTGGCGACGTTGAACATAATGAAGCGGGTGCCGAAACCCTGAACGTTATCGATCTTGCAGCCGGCGCTCTCGAGCTGGTCGACGGCGTCAGCGGTAACGAGCTCCATAACGAGCGTGGAGCCCTCCTGCTGAGCGGTAACGCGAGCGGTGGGGTCGGTCAGGATGCTGTACTGGATCTTCTTATCCTCGGCAGCATACTCACCGTTGTACTCAGGATTGGGAACCAGGGTAATCTCGGTATCGGAGATAGAGTCGTACATCCAGGGGCCGGAGCCGATCGGCTGCTTGGCGCGATCCTCCTCGGTCTGGGTGGCCGGGGTAACGCGGACGATGGCCAGACGATCCTTGAGCAGGGAGAAGTTGGGGACCTTGGTCTTGACCGTCACGGTGCTGGCGTCCTTGGCCTCGATGGACTCGAAGGGCTGGAAGAACGGAGCATAGGTAGCGGAAGCGGCGCAAGCGGTGTAGGAGGCGACGACATCGTCAGCGGTGACCTCGGTGCCATCGGAGAACTTGGCACCCTTACGGATGGTGACCTCGAAAGTGGTGTCGTCCACAGACTTGGGATCGTCGGTGGCGAGCTCGTTGAAGGTGCTGTAGTCGTGGTAATCGATGCCGTAGAGGCCCTCGACGACGTGCCAGTTAGCACCCAGGCCCACAGCGGAGCCGGTGCTGGCGGGATCGAAGCTGGACGGAGCGTAAGCGGAACCAGCGGTGATCACGCCGCCGCCACGGTTGGCGGAATCGGTGGAACCGGAAGCGGAACCCTCGTCGCTAGAGCTGCCACCGCAGCCGGTGAGACCAAGCCCTGCGACAGCAGCGACGCTGCCGGTGAGGCCGAGGAACGAACGCCTGGACATACCCTTGTTGATGATGGCCATGTCTTCTCCTATCAATAGAGAATCTTACTCGGGAGCACCTAGACTTGCCCCCGCGCAACTTGCGGACGATATATACCTTACCTACCGACGAGCCCAACTGAGGTGCCGCGCTCGGCGACCGATACATACATCCGCTTGAACGGTATTTACTACCGTTCACCGAATTCGTTGACAAACGATTCGCCAGACAGTATGTATCGGCGAGGTGAGATATCAGTCTTCGTCAACCCGCAGGATAGCAGGGTTGTTCACCATGACTAGTCAAACGTTTTAGCGTTAATAAAACCCGAAACCAGCAGGCAATCATGGCGAAATAAATGGTTGAAAATCACGCAATCATGTATATCAGTAGTTTAGGCTCGTGTTTAGCTATCGGAATGGCCAGCCGCCGCCTCGGCGCGCTCGGCATTCCATGCAACGAGCGCCTCGTGGACCGCCTTGGCAACATCGGCAGGTATGCCGCGAACTTCCGCGATCTCTTGCTCGTTCGCCGCGCGCAAACGCTTCATCGAGCCAAAATGGCGCATAAGGGCACGTTTTCTGGTGGGTCCCACGCCTGGAACGTCATCGAGTACCGAAACCGTCATGGCTTTATCGCGCAACTCGCGATGGAACGTGATGGCAAAACGGTGCGATTCATCGCGAACCTGTTTAATTAGATAGAGCGAAGCAGACCCGGTCGGCAGCACGACGGGAGTCTCGTCCCAAGGCACGAAAACTTCCTCATCGGCCTTCGCCAAGCCGCAAACCGGTATATCGAGCCCAAGAGCCTCAAGTTGCTTGATCGCAGCGGTCAATTGCGGCTTACCGCCATCGACAACGAGCAAATCGGGGCGCGAGCCAAAGCGCTCGTCGACCATGCGCTCGGGAGCATAGCGTCGTCCCAAAACCTCGGACATCGACACGAAGTCGTTTGCCTCGTCCAATTCGGCCTGAATTTTAAAACGACGGTACTGGCTCTTGTCGGCGCGTCCGTTGGTAAACACCACCATCGAGGCGACGGTAAAGGTTCCATGCAGCGTCGAGATATCGAAGCACTCGATACGCATCGGCGGCGCCGGCAGCGCCAGCGCGCTTTCGAGCTCCAGGAGCGCTTGATTGGTGCGGTCGTCAGCGTACCCCGTTCGCATCATGTAGCGCATGAGGGCATGGCTGTCTCT
>CABSYH010000082.1:0-7325 GCA_902481965.1 uncultured Collinsella sp. | reverse complement strand
GTATAAGAGACAGGGTGAGCGCCCTTTCATTTCACGTCACCTTGCTCGCTTGGGGCCGTTTTCGCTGACGTTGCCAAGACATTAGCGTCAACGAACTAGTCATTGGGTACCTAGTTATTGGGTGAAAAAAGGGGACGCTGCGGATTGGTTCCGCGGCGTCCCCTTTGCGTTGGCGTGTCGGTTATGCCTTACAGCTCGTACAGCGTGGTGAACTTGTCCTGCAGGTAGCTGCAGTAGTAGCGGGCATCGAACGCCATGCCGCACGCGCCCTTGATGAGCTCCGGCGCGTCCTTGGCGCGGCCCCACTGCCAAATGTGCTCGCCCAGCCAGGCGCGGACAGGTGTCAGGTCGCCGCTCGCGCAGGCGCCGGTAAGGTCGACACCGTCGCGGCACATGGCCGGCACAAACATGGCATCGTAGGCACTGCCCAGCGCATACGTGGGGAAGTAGCCAAACGAGCCGCCGCTCCAGTGCGTATCCTGTAGGCAGCCGTGCGTGTCGTCGGGAACGGGAATGCCCAGGTACTCATCCATAAAGCGATTCCAAAGCGCGGGGATGTCCTTGGCTGTGGCCTCGCCGGTAAACAGCATGCGCTCGATCTCGTAGCGCACCATAACGTGCAGCGGATAGGTGAGCTCGTCGGCCTCGGTGCGGATCAGCGAAGGCTGCGCGATGTTCACGGCGTGGTAGAGCGTGTCCTCGTCGACGTCGCCGTAGACCTCGGGTGCGTGGCGGCGCAGCACCTCGAGCAGCGGTCCCATAAAGGCACGGCTGCGGCCCACGGTGTTCTCAAAGAAGCGGCTCTGGCTCTCGTGGATGCCCATGGAGGTGCCGCCCTCCAGGCAGGTGCGCGCATAGGCGGGATTGACGCCCAGCTCGTACATAGTGTGCCCCGCCTCGTGGATGATGCTGTAGACGTTGGAGATGCAATCGTCCTCGTAGATGTGTGTCGCGATGCGCGCGTCACCCACGGCAAAGCCCTCGCTAAACGGGTGCTCGGTAAAGGCAAGCGTGGTGTCGTTCAGGTTCAGGCCGACGAGCTTCATCAGGTCGAAGCTCATGGCGCGCTGGGCGGCCTCGGGCACGCGGGCGTGCAAAAAGTCGGCAGCGGGCTGCTGGCCGCGCTCGCCGATGGCGTGCACGAGCGGCACGACCGTGGCCTTGACCTCCTCGCAAAACGCGTCGAAGCTCTCGGCAGAAAGGCCGCGCTCGTACTGGTCGAGCCAAACGTCGTATGGGTCGCGCTTGGGGTCCATGAGTTCGGCCTGATGCTTAAGTTGGGCGACGATTCTATCCACATAGGGCTCAAAGCTCGCCCAGTCGTTGGCCGTCTTGGCCTTGTGCCACACGGCGTCGGCCTCGCAGGTGAGCCTGGTCCAGGCCTCGGCCTCCTCGGTAGGAATAACGCTTGCCTCGCGCTGGTCGCGGCCGAGCACGCGAATCTCGTCGAGCAGCTGCGGGTCGTCTACGTGTCCGCCTGCAACCGTCTCGCGCGCTAACGAGCGTACGAGCTCAACGGACTTCTCGCTGGTCAGCAGCTTGTGATGCTCGCCGGCAAGCGTGCCCATGGCGTCGGCACGGGCGGCAGCGCCGTTGGCAGGAGCAATCGTCGCCCCATCGAACTCGGCAATCTTGAGCAGGTACTCGCGAGTCCACAGCTTGCCCTCGAGTTTGCGGAACTTTTTGACGGCCTTGTCGACTTTAGCGGCCTTGACGTCCTTGGCGGCTTTTGCCACGGCGGCCTTGGCCTTCTTATCGAGTTTCTTTCCCATACCGTATCCTTAATCTCGCAGGCCGAGCGCCGCAGGCGGGTGCGCGGCCAGTTTGCACAGCTACCTGCCTTGTACCCAGCGCGAACAAAACGGAACGCGGCGATGCGCTCGCGAAATGTGTTATCCTATAGCCCAATGCGTTGACGGAGAGGGTTTTGCCCGCCGCGTCGCCGGCAAGAGAGGGAAGGTCATGGGCTGCAAGCCTTCCTGCGGTGGCAAGGGCCAAGCGTTCACTCCCGAGCAGCGACCTCAACGGGCACGCGGCCAGTGGCAGCAAAGTCCCAGTAGGGAAGCCGTGAGCCTCGCGACAAGGGGCGCAGAGTGGGCACGGCGGGCCAGACATCCGCCGGGTCAAACAAGGTGGTACCGCGGAATTCAACCGTCCTTGGGCAATGTACATGCCCGAGGACGGTTTTTGTTACCGAACCGGGCCGCACATCCGCAGCTATCGGGTGCTAGCCGCCCCGGCAAGCGAGATGCGCGAGAGACGAAAGGGAAGACATGAGTCTGATTGATGATCTGGTCAAACTCGAGGAAGAGGCCAAGGAGCTCGTCACTAGCGCTGACGACGCCGCCAAGCTCGAGGCCGCGCGCGTTGAGCTGCTCGGCCGCAAGGGCCGTATCACCGGCCTGATGCGCATGATGGGCAAGCTCGCTCCCGAGGATCGTCCCATGATGGGCAAACGCGCCAACGAGATGCGCCAGCTGATCGAGGGCATGCTCGACGAGCGCACCACCGAGATGAAGGCCGCTGCCCTCAAGCACGCACTCGAGCACGAGGCCGTCGACATCACGCTGCCGGGCATCCGTCCGCAGATCGGTCACCAGCACCTGATCAAGCAGATCATCGAGGAGGCCGAGGACATCTTCTGCGGCATCGGCTACACCGTCGAGTCCGGCCCCATGGTCGATACTTCCTACTACAACTTCACCGCGCTCAACGCGCCCATGGATCACCCGAGCCGCTCGGCTCGCGACACGTTCTATGTGGTCGACAACAACCCCGGCAGCGTCGCGCATCCCGAGGCTCACGCTCACGGTGAGTCCGACGTGCTGCTGCGCACCCAGACCTCGGGCGTGCAGATCCACACCATGGAGTCGCAGAAGCCGCCCATCTACATGATCTGCCCGGGCACCGTCTACCGTCCCGACACGGCCGACGCCTGCCACCTGCCGCAGTTCAACCAGATTGAGGGCCTGGTCGTCGACGAGGGCATCACCTTTGGCGATCTTAAGGGCACGCTCGACTACTTTGTTAAGTGCATGTTTGGCGAGGATCGCAAGACGCGTTACCGCCCGCACTTCTTCCCCTTCACCGAGCCCAGCTGCGAGGTGGACGTGAGCTGCCACGTGTGCGGCGGCAAGGGCTGCAACTTCTGCAAGCACAGCGGCTGGATCGAGATCCTGGGCTGCGGTATGGTCGACCCCAACGTCCTGATCAACTGCGGCATCGACCCCGAGAAGTACACCGGCTTCGCCTTTGGTATTGGCGCCGAGCGCGTCGCGGCACTGCGCTACGACCTGCCCGACCTGCGCACGTTGATGACTGGTGACATGAGGTTCTTGAACCAGTTCTAGAACGCTTTCTTCTTAGTTGCAGTTTCCGGCTCAAAGCCGCATTTATGAAAGGAGACCAGTTAGATGCGCGTTTCTTACGACTGGCTCAAGACCATGATCGATATTCCGGAGGATCCCAAGACCCTTTCGGACGAATATATCCGTACCGGCACCGAGGTCGAGGCGATCGACACCGTGGGCGAGTCCTTCGACCACGTGGTGACCGCCAAGGTGCTCACCAAGACCCCGCACCCCGATAGCGACCACATGTATGTGTGCTCGGTCGATGTGGGCGACAAGAATCTCGACGCCGACGGCAACCCCGCTCCGCTGCAGATCGTCTGCGGCGCGCAGAACTTCGAGGCTGGCGACCACATCGTCACGGCAATGATCGGCGCTGTGCTTCCCGGCGACGTCAAGATCAAGAAGAGCAAGCTTCGCGGCGTCGTGTCCATGGGCATGAACTGCTCCGCGCGCGAGCTCGGCTTGGGCGGCGACCACTCCGGCATCATGATCCTGCCCGAGGATACGCCCTGCGGCATGCCGTTTGCCGAGTACGTGGGCTCGAGTGATACCGTGCTCGACTGCGAGATTACGCCCAACCGCCCCGACTGCCTGTCCATGATCGGCATGGCCCGCGAGACCGGCGCCATCTTCGACCGCGATTTCCACGTTGAGCTGCCCGCCATTAAGGCCGAGGCCGGCCGCGCGACCGACGACGAGCTTTCGGTCGAGATTGCCGACGAGGGCCTGTGCGACCGCTACGTTGCCCGCATCGTGCGCAACGTCAAGGTCGGCCCGTCGCCCGACTGGATGGTCAAGCGCCTCAACGCCCTGGGCGTGCGTCCGCACAACAACATCGTCGACATCACCAACTATGTGATGATGCTCACCGGTCAGCCGCTGCACGCCTTTGACCTGGACACCTTTGCCGAGCGCGATGGCCATCGTCGCGTGGTGGTTCGCGCCGCCCAACAGGACGAGAAGTTTACGACCCTCGACGGCGAGGAGCGCACGCTCGACGCCGGCATGGGCCTCATCACCGACGGCGAGCGCCCCGTGGCGTTGGCCGGCGTTATGGGTGGCATGGATTCCGAGATCGAGGACGACACCGTCGACGTGATGGTCGAGAGCGCCTGCTTCAACGCCGGTCGCACCTCGCACACCAGCCGCGATCTGTCGCTGATCTCCGACGCCTCCATTCGCTTTGAGCGCCAGGTCGACGAGACCGGCTGCGTGGATGTCGCCAACGTTACCTGCGCGCTGATCGAGGAGATCGCCGGCGGCGAGGTTGCTCCCGGCTATGTGGACGTGTTCCCCGCGCCCAAGACCATCGACAGCATTAAGCTGCGCCTGGCCCGCGTGCGTGCCATCTGCGGTGCCGACATCGAGCCCGACTTTATCGAGCGTTCGCTCACCCGCCTGGGCTGCACCGTCGAGCGCGACGGCGAGGACTTTATGGTCACGCCGCCGAGCTTCCGTCCCGACCTGCCGCGTGAGATCGACCTGATCGAGGAGGTCTTGCGCCTATGGGGCATGGGCCGCGTGACGGCGACCATTCCGGCTGCCAAGAACCACATCGGCGGTCTGACCCGCGAGCAGAAGCTCACTCGTAAGGTCGGCGAGATCCTGCGCGCCTGCGGCCTCAACGAGACCACGACTTTCGGCTTTGCCGCCCCGGGCGACCTGGAGAAGATCGGTATGTCCACCGAGGGTCGCGGTTGCCCCGTGGTGCTCATGAACCCGCTGGTAGCCGAGCAGACCGAGATGCGCCGCTCGCTGTTGCCAGGCCTGTTGCAGTCTGTGGCCTACAACGAGGCCCACGGCACGCCCAACGTGCATCTGTACGAGGTCGGCAGCTTGTTCCACGGTCGCGAGAACGCCAGCCTGCCCAAGGAGACCAAGTCCGTGGCGGGCGTGCTCTCGGGCCAGTGGAGCGAGCGGTCTTGGAACATGAAGTACCGCAAGCTGCGTTTCTTCTTTGGCAAGGGCATCGTTGAGGAGCTGCTTGCCCAGCTGCGCATCGAGAAGGTTCGCTTCCGTCCCGTCGAGGGCGAGAGCTATGCCTTCCTGCAACCGGGTTGTGCTGCCGAGGTACTCTCGGGCGGTACCGTGCTGGGCTGGGTTGGCGAGATCCACCCCGAGGCGCGCGAGACTATGGGCATTGACGAGGTCGTCGTTGCCTTTGAGCTCGACCTGGACAAGCTGATCAAGGGCGCCCGCAACCAGGAGAACTACCGTGAGTTCTCGCAGTACCCGGCCGTTGAGCACGACCTTGCTATCGTAGTCGACAACACTGTGACCTGCGAGGATCTTGAGCGCCGTATTACGAGTGCCGGCGGCAAGCTGCTCGAGGGCGTGCGCCTGTTCGATGTCTACCGCGATCCGGTCCGCATCGGCAAGGGCAAGAAATCCATGGCCTTTGCGCTTACGTATCGCTCCGACGACCACACGCTCACCAGCGAAGAGGTCGAAAAGGCGCACCAGAAGATCGTCACCAAGGTGTGCAAGGGCGTAAACGGCGAGGTCCGCGGCTAGGTCCTGCGCTGGGAGCGTAGGGCCTGATGGCGGTTGCTGCGGGCCCTGCGTGACCGCGGTGTTCGGAATAAGGCACCGACGAGCCTTCAGATGTTACATATGTATTGCAAAACGGCGTGCTGCTTTGTTGGCGGTGCGCCGTTTTGCTATGATAGCCCGCGGCGTGTTACGAATCTGACATTACGTAACACTGGAAAGGTGATTCAAGCGGCGTTGCAATTCCGTGCGCCGATAACCGGGAGGCGTACATGCACATTCCAGATAATTATCTGTCCCCGCAGACCGATGCCGTCATGGCAGTGGCGATGGTGCCCGTTTGGATCCACTGCATCAAGAAAGTGCGCGCCACGCTCGATCGCGAGCACATGGCTTTCCTGGGCATCTGCGCCGCGTTCTCCTTCCTGCTTATGATGTTCAATGTGCCGCTGCCCGGCGGCACCACAGGTCACGCCGTCGGCGGCGCGCTCATTGCACTGCTGCTAGGCCCCGAGGCCGCGGCTATCGCTGTCTCGGTTGCGCTGGCGCTGCAGGCGCTGCTGTTTGGCGACGGCGGCATCCTGTCCTTTGGCGCCAACTGCTTTAACATGGCATTTGTGCTGCCGTTTGTGGCAGCCATCGTGTTCCGTGCGCTCAACGGCCGCCTGCACGACAAGGGCTGGGGCACCTCGGTTTCTGCCGTCGTGAGCGGTTGGGTCGGCCTGTGCCTGGCGGCCCTGTGCGCGGCAATCGAGTTTGGTATTCAGCCGATGCTCTTTACCAACGCTTCAGGCGCGCCGCTGTACTGCCCCTTCCCGCTGTCCGTGGCTATTCCGGCCATGTTGATCCCGCATATGCTGGTTGCCGGCGTGATCGAGGGCGTGGCGACGGCCGCCATCTACGGTTTCATTAAGAAGACGGCGCCGAGCGTTATCGTCGGGCCCGAGGCCGTCGATGGCCAGCTTACTGCCGAGGGCGCTGCTGCCAAGAAGACCTCGCTGGTCCCCACGCTCATCTTGGTTGCCGTGCTTGTCGTGGCTACGCCGCTCGGCTTGCTTGCCACAGGTGACGCATGGGGCGAGTGGGACGCCGAGGGCGCCGCGACCGCCGTTCAGGAGGCTGATGACGACAGCCTGCAGGCTTCGGTCGGCCTTGATACCCCGACCTTTGCCGACACTCTGCCTACGGGTGATTACCTGCAGGCTTATTCCGAGGAGCAGGGCCTTGGCTTTGCCGGTCAGGCTGCCATGTATATCCTGTCCGGCGTGATTGGCGTGGCGGTGCTTACCATCGCATTCCGTCTGATCTCGCTGACGGTTAAGGAAAGCGGTGCTCATGGGAATAGCCGAGTTGCCTAGCTGGCTTGCGGTCGAGCAGCGTTACGAGCCCGTGGGGGCTCGGCATCGCGTGATGCAAAAGAATGTCCTGCACCTGGCGAGCCTGCTTGAGCGGGTTCGCCTGGGTGGGGGCGCGCACGAGGGC
>CABSYH010000081.1:0-7407 GCA_902481965.1 uncultured Collinsella sp. | reverse complement strand
TTGCCGACATCATCGAGCAGCTCGACCCGCGCTTGCGTGCGCAGGTGTTCGCGCAGCTCGACACCGCCCAGGCCGCCGAGGCCATCTCGGAGTTCGATGATGACGAGCTCATGACCGAGATGCTCGAGGGCCTGTCCGATACGGACGCATCGTCGATGCTGGCCATGATGGACCCGGACGATGCAGCTGACCTGATCGACGAGCTCGATTACGAGAAGGCCGAGAAGCTCCTGCGCCTGATGGGCGTCAAGGAGGAGAAGGCGATTCGTAACCTGCTGGGCTATGAGGACAACACCGCCGGCCGCATCATGACCTCGGAGTTTGTCTCGCTGCCCGCCACGGCGACGGTCGGCGATGCCATCGAGGCGATTCGCAAACTCGATGAGGACTTCGAGAGTGTCTATTACGTCTATACCGAGGATCCGAGCGGCATGCTCACCGGCGTGCTCTCGCTGCGCACGTTGATCGTGGCCGACCGCGATGCCACGCTGGACCAGCTCGCCTATCGCGACCTGGTCTACGTGTCGCCCGACGAGGACCAGGAAGACGTGACGGACGAGATGACCAAGTACGACCTGGTTGCCATCCCTGTCTGCGACGAGAACCGTCATATCCTGGGCATCGTGACCTTCGACGACGCCATGGACGTTATCGCCGAGGAGCATCAGGAGGACCTGCAGATCGCCGGTGTCGGCTCGGGCGATAGCGCGTCGGACGACTCGACGAACGTGCTCAGCTGGTTCGTGCATCGTCAGTACTGGGTCGTCGTGTGGGGCATCGCCTCGTGCATTATGGCGACGGTGCTGGGGACGGCGCTGGGCTCCGCGCATCTGGTGGTGTTCCCCATGTGCGCCATGCCGCTCGTGCTGCTTGCTGCCTCGCGCATGGTGTCGTTCGTCAAGAACTACTTCTTGGAGTACGACGGCCACGACGACGAGCCCAAACCGTACCTGGGATTCTTCTTCCAGAGCACGGGTATGGGCCTGATCCTTTCGCTCGTGACCTACCTGTGTGCGCAGCTGGTGCGCACCGCCGCGTTCCTCGATGCCCCTATGCTTGAGGAACAGCTCTTTACCGGCTGCTTTAACATCGCGGCCATCATCTGCCTGGTGGGCAACATGAGCGCCGTGATTTACCTGATGGTGCTGTTCTGGCGCGATGAGCACGACCTCAATACGTCGGGTACCGCCATGAACGTCATCGCCGTCATGATCTCGTGTGTGGCGTACTGCGCTGCTGCGGTGCTGCTCACCATGTCGGTCATGGGGTAGGTGGTCGCGTGCAAAATACGAAGCAAAAGCCGAGCACCAAGCAAAAGCTGACCATCGCGGCCATCTTTGGCGCCATGGGCCCCGGTCTTCTGGCGGCGCTTTCGGGCAATGACGCCGGCGGCATCGCCACGTATTCCAGCGCGGGCGCCAGCTATGGCTACAAGATGCTGTGGATGCTTCCCGTCATGACTGTGCTGCTCATCGTGACGCAGGAGACCGCGGCGCGCTGCGGATGCGTCACGGGTAAGGGTCTGGCGTCGCTTATTCGCGAGCGCTTTGGTGCGCGCAAGAGCGTGTTGGCCATGGCGGCGCTGTTGATCGCCAACACGGCGGTGACCATCTCGGAGTTCGCGGGTATCGCGAGTGGCCTTGCGCTGTTTGGCGTTCCGGCGAGCATCTCGGTGCCGTTGGTGGCGCTGCTGGTGTGGATGCTTACCATGTCGGGTAGTTTCCAGCGCATCGAGAAGATTCTGCTGCTGGTGAGCTGCGTGTTCGTGACCTATATTGTCGCCGCGTTTATGGCTGGCCCCAACTGGGGTGAGGTCGCGGTCGACCTGGTCGTGCCTAACATTCAAAATGACCCCAGCTACGTGTCGCTCGTGGTCGCAACGATCGGTACCACCATCGCGCCGTGGATGATTTTCTTGGCGCAGAACAACGTGGTCGATAAGAACGCGGGCGAGGACGATGTCGTGCTGCAGCGCATCGATACCGTGAGCGGCTCGCTTGCCGCCGATGTCATTGCCGGCTTTATTATCATCACGACCGGTACGGTGTTGTTCCCGGCGGGCATTCAGATTAGCGATGCTGCCGATGCCGCCCGCGCACTGGAGCCTATTGCGGGTCAGTGGTCCACGGTACTGTTTGCCTCGGGCCTGGTCGCGGCGAGCTTCTTGGCCGCCTGCGTGCTGCCGGGCGTTACGTCGAGCGCTATCTGCGAGGCATTTGGCTGGGAGCGCGGTGCCGATCGCAGCTGGGACGAGGCCCCGGTCTATCGCGGCATCATTACGGCCATCATCGGTATCTCTGCCGTGCTGGTGCTTATGCCCGGCGTCGATCTGTTCCAGATTATGATGACCTCACAGGTCATCAATGGCGTGCTACTGCCTGTAGTCTTGGTATTCCAGGTGGTTATCGCGGCGGATCGCCACATTATGGGTGCCAACCGCAACGGCCGCGTGTGGAACGTGCTCACTTGGGCGACTATCGCCGTGATTGCGGTGCTGACAGTCGTCATGTTTGTGCTGCAAGCGATGGGCTACGGCGCTTAGCGCCCACTTTTGCCTCCGAACAGGCCGCAGCGATGGGCTGCGGCCTGTTTTTTGTCTGCTATAGGGTGTTAGTTATATAGCAATGGACAAAAAATGCCAAATATGAGTACTGTTGCTAAGTGAATAGCATTTACATCCTAAAAGATAATGAACATAGCATTTAGTATGTTCATTAAAATTGGCTCCAATACGCCTTAAACCAGTCAGGTTGGCTGCTTTAGGGGGTTGTAGGGGTCGCTCGGACGTCATTTTGGGTGGTTTTGCCTGCTACTAAAATGGTAACAGTACTCATATTTGCCCTTTTTTGCCCACAGACCTTTGAGGGTGCGGCGAAAAGGGCTTGTTTTGATTGTTTGGGGCAGGCACGAGGCGCGGAAACGATGTCTGGAGCGACGGAGCGGCCTGGAATTCATCCGTAGAGGTCTTCATTGGCTGCGCCAGGAGTGTCCCTAACTGCCGGAGGGGGTGTCTGCCGTGGCAGACACCCCCTCCGGATGTGGGAAGTTTGCGCTGCAGGTTACTTGTCGGTGCCCAGCTTGTGCGGCTTGAGAGCGAGCGCATTGACGAGTGCGTCGGTGGCAGACTTGACGGCTGCCGGCTGCGGATCGTTGACGTGATCCTCGGGATGCACGGGCAGGTCCTTCTTGACGGCATCGTGGATCAAGTTGAGGTACTCAGTCACGCCAGTGGTCGATAGATGCGTGCCATCGCCATCGAACAGGTCGTTGCGGTTGGCACTGTATCCGTACCAGTCGATAACGCGTACGTTCTTGTAGCGCGTAACGGCGTTGGCGATGGCCTGGTTGGTAGAGCCAACCCACGGCTGCGGGCTGCGCGTGTTCACAAACACCACAATACGCTTATCTCCTGCATCGGCCATGATGGCGTCGATTTGGTCGTCGGTTACCAAGCCGTTGGTGCCCAGCGCAAAGACCACGATCTTGCCGGCAAGGTTCTGTTGAAGATAGCCCTCAAATGTCGCACGGCCCGCATCGAACTGGCGGCCCTTTTCGGCATCGATATGGCTGTGCGGGAACACGCCGTCAAAGGAATCAACGGCGCGCAGCGACACGGAGTCACCGATCATCAACAGGTCGTAGGAGCCGTCGGGGAAGCCGTCGTTGTCCTTGTCGGTGTCGTCGGCCGCCTGCTGGTCGGTGGGTGCGGCGTTCTTGGCTTTCTTGTTCAGAACTTCGGCGCCCTCGCCGCTCAGCGCAGACGTCTCGGGCACAAAGATCAGGCCGCCCAGTGCAACGACCAACACGACAGCGCAGGCTGCGCAGGCAGGGACGTGCGCGCGCACCCAGTTGGCGGGCGTGGCGGTGCCGTCGCGGAACTCGGATACGGTGCGCCCAAAGGCGCCCTTTCTAAACGGCGTCTCGATAAAGCGATATGAGCATTCGGCCACGGCGACCACCAACAGCACCTGCAAAATGTACTGCCACCACGGTGTATCGTTGATGTTGGCGACCGGGTTCATAAGCAACAGCAGCGGATAGTGCCACAGGTAGATGCTGTATGAGCGCTTGCCAACCCGCACGAGCGGCTCGGCGGACAGCGCGCGGGCAACCATTCCCTGGGGCTGCACACAGGCCGCGATGACCATGAGCGTGAGGATGGAGCATAACAGCGTGCCGCCGCGATACTGGAACGCGGTGTAGCCGTTGGTGAGCGCGACCATGGCGGCAAGGCCAACCAGACCCACGAGGCCCAACACATCGATGGATGCGGGCGAGGACCAAAAGCGCACGAGGGCGCTCGGCTGTGTCGGGGCAGTCTCGGCTGATTCGTCGGCCTTCTCGCCAGGTTTGCCCACGGCGTTCTTGCCGTGCTTGGCGGCGCCAGCCAGGCGATTGAGCCCCAAACGATGAGCGAGACGCACCGGCGCCAGGTCGCGATCGGGGATAAAGGCCATCCAGGCACCCAGCAGCAGCGAGAACACGCGGGTGTCGGTGCCGTAGTACACGCGGCTGGGGTCGGCGGCAGGGTTGTAAAGCACCATCATGGCGAGGGCAGATACCGCGGCAAGGCCCAGAACCACGCGGCGCGTGTTGGGCTTGCTCACATGCATGGATACCATGGCAAACAGCAGCGGCGGCCAAATCAGGTAGAACTGTTCCTCGATGGCAAGCGACCAAAAGTGCGTGAGCGGCGAGGGGTCGCCCAGAGCATTGAAGTACGAGACGTTTTGGGCAATCTGCCACCAGTTGTTGAAGAACAGCAGCGACGGCAGGATGTCGGGGCGCATCTTGGTGAGCATCACGTGGTTAAAGATGGTGCACAGCGCGCAGGTCACGAACACTACCGTTACCACGGCGGGGACCAGGCGACGGATGCGGCGAATCCAGAAGCTCTTAAGATCGATGCGGCCGGTCTTAGCGACTTCGTTGAGCAGCAGGCGCGTGATCAGATAGCCCGAAAGCACAAAGAAGATCGTGACGCCGAGCAGGCCGCCCTGAGCCCACGTGAGGTTGAGGTGATAGAGCACCACCGCGACGACGGCGAGCGTACGCAGACCGTCGAGCGCAGGAATGTAGCGGGACTTGGGGCGAGCGGGTGCCTGTTCTTTTGCGGCGCTGTTGGTGCGGGCGTCCTTGTTGGTGGGCGTTCGATGCGGGACCGGGCCGCGTCGTGGCTCGCCGGTGCGGCGGTCGGCGCGCGGGCGTTCGTGCGGCGCCTGGTTATCGGGCGCGCGGCGCGGGCCGCGTAGGCTCGATTGTGGGAATTGTTCCATAAAACATCATCCAATGACGAGAATAATCAGCACGTATTCATTGTAGCTGCCTGCTCCTGTGAATGCTTGCTGCTGGCGCAACCTCAAGGGTGCGTTCACATCAAAGTGAACTAAAGTTATAGAGGTGCGAAGGCGCGCAATCGACGGTCGACGGTGGGTGCAAAGCCCGCAGATGAGGAGGTTTCCATGGCAGATCGCGGCATCGTTGCGGTGTTCGGCAGCATGAACATGGACCTTTCGGTGGCGTGCGAGCGCATGCCGCGCGCGGGCGAGACCGTCGGTGGCAGTGGTTTTATCACCAACGCCGGTGGCAAGGGCGCTAACCAGGCCGTCGCCGCCGCGCGCATGGGTGCGCGCACGTGCATGATTGGCGCGGTCGGGTGCGATGCGTTTGGCGATGCGCTCGTGGCGGGGCTTCAGGATGCCGGCGTGGGCGTTGAGTTTGTGGCGCGTCGCGATGACGTGGAGACCGGTACCGCGACTATCATTCGCTGCGAGAGCGACAACCGCATCGTGCTGTCGCCGGGCGCCAACCACGCGCTTGCGGGCGAGGATGTGGCCTGCGCCCTGCGTTGTCTGGTGGCCGATGAGCTCGACGGCGACGCCAGCGATATTGCCCCGGCTGCCGGAAGCGTCTTTATCGCCCAGGGCGAATGTGACCTTGCAGCGACGGCCGAGGCACTTGTTTGCGCTCACGAGCTGGGGTTCTATGCGGTTTTTAATCCAGCGCCTGCCTGTGAGTTGCCTGCGGAGGCCTGGCCTGCGGTCGACCTGGTCTGTCCCAACGAGACCGAATGCCAGGTGCTGACGGGCATCTTGCCCGCGGATGATGCGAGCTGCATCGCGGCGCTCAATGCCCTGCTCGCCAAGGGTGCCGGAGCTGCGGTCATCACGTTGGGCGGCGCCGGCTCGGTTACGCTCGGCGATGGTGGTGAGCTGCTGCGCATGCCGGCGCTTTCGAGCACGGTAGTCGATACCACGGCCGCGGGCGATACGTTTATCGGTGCGTTGGCAGCAGCTCGCCTAGAGGGCTTGCCGCTCTTTGAGTGCATGGCCACGGGTGCTCGCGCCTCGGCAGTGACGGTGTCGCGCCTGGGCGCTCAGCAATCGATTCCCACGCGCGCCGAAGTTGAACATTGGTTTGGTTAAACGATAAAGACGGAGAAGCGGAGTAGAACAATGGCAATCAAGAAGCTGATCCTTGATCTGGATATGGGTGTTGACGATGCGATGGCGCTGGCCTATGCCATCGCGAGCCCCGAGGTGGAGCTCGTGGGCATCACCACGTGCTTTGGTAACGTGCGCGTCGAGCAATCGGCGCACAATTGCCTGGCGGTGCTCGATCTGCTGGGTCGCCCCGAGGTTCCGGTGTACCTGGGTGCCGACCGTCCTCTGCAGGCGACTGAGCCCTATACGCCGCCGGCGTCCACCGCGCTCATTCACGGCAAGAACGGCATCGGCGGCGCGAGCGTGCCCGCGTCGCCCTACGAGCCGGTGGGGGCGACCTCGGCCGACGGCAACGCTGCGGTCGATTATCTGATCGATGCCGCGCGCACCTATGGTCCCGATCTGGTCTACGTAGCGACTGGCCCGCTCTCCAACCTGGCGCTCGCCCTGGAGCGCGATGCGGCGGCGATGATGTCCATCGGCCGCGTGGTCGTGATGGGCGGCGCCCTTACCGTGCCCGGCAACGTGAGCGCGGGCGCCGAGGCCAATATGGCGAGCGACCCCGAGGCAGCCGACGCGGTGCTGCGCTCGGGCCGTAAGCTCACCATGGTGGGTTTGGACGTGACGCATCGCGTGGTGCTCACACGCCGCGACATTGCCGGCTGGACGGGCTCGGGCACCATGGCGGGCTGCGCATTTGCGAGCATGGTCGAGCACTACATTGGCTCGTACGAGATGAACGCACCCTACCTGGGTGGTTGTGCGCTGCACGATCCGCTGGCCGTTGCCGTGGCGATCGACCCCACGCTCGTAGGTGCGCTCGGCTGCAACCTGCGTGTTGATCTGCTGGGCGAGTACCGCGGTCGCACCATCTGCGATGAGCGCCGCCTGTCCGATCCGGACAAGAGCGCGCTTGTGGCACCTGTCTCTTATACACATCTGACGCTGCCGACGAATAGAGAGG
>CABSYH010000080.1:0-7422 GCA_902481965.1 uncultured Collinsella sp. | reverse complement strand
AGATTCCTCTACGTCTCGTGGGCTCGGAGATGTGTATAAGAGACAGGTTATGGACGAGAGCACCGCCGGCGTAGCCCATGTGCGCGGTGAACGACCTTCGCGTAGCGGCTTTACCGTTCTGGATGGTTCTACATCCGAGCCGGCAACTCGTCCACGTCCGCGAACGGCTCCGCAAGGTCGTCCGCAGCGCCCCAGCCCTCGCAACGCGGGCGGCGGATATAATCGAATCGATTTGAACTCGGACCCGTCGGCGCGTCTGCGTACCGACGACCAGGGACCGCGTGTACGAAGGGACTACCATGACCGATGAAATGACCGTTGCTATTGCAGCCGGCGGCACGGCAGGACACATCAACCCCGCGCTCGCCTTGGCCGAGGAGCTGCGTGACCGTGGCCACCACGTTGTGTTCGTGGGCCAGTCGCGCAAGCTCGAGGGTCGTCTGGTTCCCGAGGCTGGGTTTGATTTTGTGCCCATTACGGTCACGGGCTTCGACCGCTCCCGTCCTTGGACGGCGCTGACCTCGCTGTGGCGTGTCAACAAAGCCAAGCGTGCGCTCGCCAGTCATTTCTCAAAGGTCGGCAAGCCCGATGCCGCCATTGGTTTTGGTGCCTATGTCGAGGTTCCGCTGCTGGGGTGGTGCAAGGGCGCGGGCGTTCCGTATCTGCTGCATGAGCAGAACTCTGTTCCGGGCCTGGCCAACAAGATGATGAACTCCCACGCCGCCCGCGTGTGCATCTCGGTGCCGGCAGCGCGTTCGGTCTTTGAGCGCGAAGGTGACCCTGACCACGTGCTCATGACCGGCAACCCCGTACGTCGCTCGGTGATCGAGGGCGATCGCGCTCGCGGCCGCAAGGCACTTGGCGTTCCCGAGGACGCTACGCTGCTGCTCGTCTTTGGCGGTTCACTTGGCGCCCAGCACCTCAACGAGCGCGTGGCTTCGCTCAAAAACGAGCTGCTTTCGCGCAAGAACCTCTATGTGTTGCATTCGACGGGTGCCGACGGCTTTGAGGAGACCGAGCGCGCTTTGGCGCTGACGCCCGAGGAGGCGAAGCGTTACCGCGTCCAGCCTTACATCGACAACATGGGCGATATGCTGGCTGCTGCCGATTTGGTGCTCTCGCGTTCGGGCGCATCGAGCGTGGCCGAGATCGCTGCGCTCGCTGTGCCTTCGGTGCTCGTGCCGTACCCGCATGCGACGGCCGACCACCAAACCACCAATGCCCGTTATCTGGTCGACGCCGGGGCCGGCGTGCTCTGCGCCGATGCCGATATCGACGGTTCTGCCTTTGCCGATGAACTGCTGCACCTGGTCGATGACGCGGCGGCGCGCGACGCCATGCGTCAGGCGGCGCGTGGTCTGGCTCAGGATAGGGCCGCCGCTCTTCTGGCGGATGCGGTAGAGGGTTTGCGTTAGTTAGACGGGATATCGTCGGTCGCCCTCGCGCTGATGCGGTAGGTGCGGTACAGTTAACGGGTTACAGGCAGTGTTTACGCAAGGAGTACACGAGCACATGGCTGATTCCCAGACTGCAACCTCCGCGCCCGAGTTTAAGAGCGCCCACTTTATCGGTATCGGCGGCGCCGGCATGAGCGGCATCGCCCTCGTTCTTCACGAGCGCGGTTATGCCGTTACCGGCTCCGACCTTAAGACGTCACGTTATATCCGCCAGCTTACCCGCGCTGGTGTGAAGGTGCATGTGGGCCATGAGGCCGCCACGATCGACGAGGTCAAGCCCGACGTGGTTGTTGTCTCCACCGCTATTCCGGAGTCCAACCCCGAACTCGTGCGCGCTCGCGAGCTTGGTATTCCCGTGTGGCCCCGTGCCAAGATGCTCTCTGCTTTGGGCCACGGCTACACCACCGTCGCTGTTGCCGGCACGCATGGCAAGACCACCACGTCTTCGATGTGCGCCACCATGCTCGACCGCATGGGTCTGGATCCGAGCTTCTTGATCGGTGGCATCGTCGAGGGCTATGACACGAACGGCAAGAACGGCTCGGGCGACTACTTTGTCGCCGAGGCCGACGAGTCCGACAGCTCCTTCCTGTTCCTGAACCCCAACGTGGTCATCGTGACCAACGTCGAGGCCGACCACCTCGATCACTACTCGGGTATCGAGGAGATCGAGGCGACTTTCGCCAAATTCATGAGCCTGGTGGGCGAGGACGGCACCGTCATCGTCTGCGGTGAGGACCCGCATCTGGTCGAGCTCGCCAAGTCGACGGGTCGTCACGTGCTTTCCTACGGCTTTGCCGAGAGCAACGACATCGTCTGCATGCACCCGGATGTCAAGGGCATCCAGAGCGACTTTATCGTTCGCTTTGAGGACGGCACTGAGCACGCTGTGGAGATCAAGAGCAATCCCGGTCGCCACAACATGCTCAATGCCACGGCGGTGCTCACCGTCGCCCATGTCCTGGGCCTTGACATCGACGTCGCCGCCAAGGCGCTCTCGAGCTTTGAGGGCGTCCGCCGTCGCTTTACCCACGTGGGCGATATCGATGGCATCACCGTGGTCGATGATTACGGCCATCACCCCACCGAGATCAAGGCGACGCTTGCTGCTGCTTCGTCGCTGGACTACAAGCACGTCGACGTCGTGTTCCAGCCGCACCGCTATTCGCGCCTGCAGGCCCTGTGCGACGACTTTGCCGATGCATTTGCCAATGCCGATAAACTGCTGCTGATTGATGTGTTCTCGGCTGGCGAGATGCCCATTCCGGGCGTCACCTCTAAGATGCTCGCCGATACCGTGCGCGCCAAGCATCCTGGCAAGGAGGTCGTGTACTGCTCCAGCCGTCTTGAGCTCAATCAGGAGCTCGAGCAGATGGTGGGCGCGGGCGACCTGCTGCTCACTATGGGTGCTGGTGACGTTACGACCGTCGGTCCCGAGTTTATCGAGTATCTGACTGCCAAGAAAGACGCTTAAGTCTAATGGGTCTGTTTAACGCCGTCATGGCGCTCTCGGGTATGATCGACACGGATGTGATCGAGGACGAGCGCCTTGCGCGTCATACGAGCTATCGTATCGGCGGCAAGGCCGACCTCTTTGTGACGTGCCATAGCTATCATGCCCTCCGCCGCGCCGTGGCGGTGCTCGATCGCGAGCAGGTGCCGTGGGTCATCATCGGCAAGGGCTCCAATCTGCTGGTTGCCGATGGCGGTTATCGCGGTGCCGTCATTTCGCTCGGACGTGAGTTTCAGCGCACGGTTGTTGCCGATGACGGTTGTACGCTGACGGTCGGTGCGGGCGTGATGTTTGCGCGCCTGGTCAACGATGTCCTGTCGCGTAGCCTCTCGGGCCTTGAGTTTGCCGTTGGCATCCCTGGCTCGGTTGGCGGTGCGATATCTATGAATGCAGGCACACGGACCGAGTGGATTGGCTCGCTGGTTGAGGATGTCGTAACGTTTGACCCGGCATCTGGTATCAAGCATTATGCGGGGTCCGAGATCACTTGGGGCTACCGCGAATGTAGCCTTCCCCGCAATGAGATCATCCTCGAGTGCGTGCTCAAGCTTAAACCGGCGCCCAAGGCCGACATTCGCGAGCGCATGGAACGGTACCTGACGAGGCGCAAGCGTACGCAGCCCATGGGTCGCGCATCCTGCGGGTCAGTCTTTCGCAACCCGCCCGATGCGAGTGTGGGCAAGCTTATCGAGGATTGTGGATTAAAGGGTTTTTCGATTGGCGGCGCGGAAGTTTCGCCCGTTCACGCTAATTTTATCGTTAATAACGGAACTGCCTCGGCCGATGACGTTGCCGCGGTTATCAGACATGTGCACGGAAAGGTGAGGGAGGCGTATGGCATCGAGCTCAGACCGGAAGTTAAATTCCTCGGCTTCTAGAGCATCGAAACCTACCTTCCGCCGCGCCGGAGGGCGTTCCGGCGCGCCTGCCAAACCTCAACGCAATACCGTCGCGCACTCTAAGTCTGTCGGGCATGCTCGACAGGCCGGGCGTCCGGTCGTCGGCTCTCAGCTCGGTAATCGTCCGGCCGCAAAAAAGTCCTCGCGTTCCTCGGTGACGCCTAAGCCTGTTATGGGCGCCAAGCCTGCCCGTCCCATGGCAACTCCTAAGCCCTCGACGGGAACTAAGGCGGCGCGTCCGGGTCGCACGCTGGGCGCATCGAAACCGCGCTCGCTGACATCGGTGCCGGCTACCGCCAAGAAGCCTTCGGGTAAAAAAGGCGTCAACCCGTTGTCTTCACTTGGGGCGATGGCAAATAAAACGTCAGACGCCGCTTCTCTCGTTACAGGCAAAGGCAAAATCGTGGGCGGCGTTCTGGCCGTCTTGGCCGTGTTCGTCGTCGTTGCCATCGTGGTGATCAACTCTGGATTGTTTACCGCCACTGATATTCAGATTCAAGGCAGCGAGCATGTGACGAAGCACGATGCTATCCAGCTGATCGATTTGCCCGAGGGAACATCGCTTTTTAACGTCGATCCCGACCAGATTACCGAGGACCTCAAGCAGAACCCGTGGGTCTCGGGCGTGGATGTCCAGCGTCAGTTCCCGCATACGCTCATCATTACGCCTATGGAGCGCAAGGTCATCGCAATTGCCTATATCAGCTCCGATGACCTTGCCTGGGCCATCGGGGATGATGACACCTGGATCGCCCCGCTGTCGACGTCGGTCGAAGTGGATGACCAGGGCAACGTCATCACGACGGGGCAGGGCTCAAATACCCTGACCGGCATTGATGCCGCGCTGGCGCTCGCTAAGCACTATGGCGCGGTGTTGTTGACTGATGTCTCGGCGGATGTCGCTCCGGTTTCCGGCCAGGCGGTGAGCTCCAAGGCCGTTAAGGCTGGCTTGGATTATGTGCGTGGTTTTTCGAGCGAGTTCTTGGGACAAGTCAAGGATATTTCCACGCCTTCGGTCGAAGCCATCTCGGCAAACCTCAATAACGGCATTGAGGTGTCGCTGGGCGATTCGAACGATATCGTCAAGAAGGAGCGCGTGGTCACCAAGCTGCTTTCGCAGGTAGAGGGCGTAACGTATATCAATGTGCGTTCTCCGGGTAACTATACATTTAGGAACGCTCCGACCTCGTAGCGCTGGTTGATGCTTTGTTGAGGGGCCATACCACGCCGTTTATCTGGTTTGTTTGGTTTTCACGGTCAATTATTTGACTGATACGTTCATAATGTGCAAACATAATACGGTTTACCTTTGCATTTACTTTCAACCTGAAGGTTAATGTGCGCAGGGGTCGACCCATGCTATGGCTATAACCTTTGTTCGGAGGACCGACATGCACGAGACAGAGATCAACAACTACCTTGCCGTCATTAAGGTGGTCGGCGTCGGCGGCGGCGGTACCAACGCGGTCAATCGAATGATCGAAGAGGGCATCCGCGGCGTCGAGTTTGTTGCCATCAACACCGATGCTCAGGCACTCGCGATCTCTGATGCCGATATCAAAGTGCACATCGGCACCGACCTTACCCGCGGCCTGGGCGCCGGCGCCAACCCCGAGGTTGGCCGCAAGGCTGCCGATGAGTCCCGCGACGACATTGCTGAGGCGCTCGCTGGCGCCGACATGGTGTTCATCACCTGCGGCGAGGGCGGTGGCACCGGTACCGGCGCTGCTCCCATCGTTGCCGATATCGCGATGAACGAGGTCGGTGCGCTGACCGTCGCCGTCGTGACCAAGCCCTTCACCTTCGAGGGCCGCAAGCGCAAGAAGAGCGCCGAGGAGGGAATTAAGACCCTCTCCGATTGCGTCGACACCATGATCGTCATCCCTAACGATAAGCTGCTCGACATCGCCGAGAAGAAGACCACCATGCTCGAGGCCTTCGCGATTGCCGATGGCGTCCTTTCCCAGGGCACCCAGGGCATCACCGACCTCATCACCGTCCCCGGTATCATCAACCTGGACTTTGCCGATGTTAAGACCATCATGAAGCAGGCCGGTACCGCCATGATGGGTATCGGTACCTCTTCTGGGGATACCCGTGCCGTCGACGCTGCCCAGCAGGCCATCTCCAGCCCGCTGCTCGAGAGCTCCATCGATGGTGCCACACGCGTGCTGCTCTCCATCGCCGGTTCCAAGGACCTGGGCATCCAGGAGATCAGCGATGCCGCCGACGTTGTCGCCAACGCCGTCGACCCCGAGGCCAACATCATCTTCGGTACCGTTGTCGACGAGTCCCTGGGCGATCAGGTGCGTATCACCGTCATCGCTACGGGCTTCTCCGACTCCAACGTCAACCGTCAGGACGAGCTCTTTGCCGCTCAGCAGTCTCAGAGCAAGGCCGCTGCTTCCGCTGAGCCGCAGCGCACCGCTCCGGCTGCCAGCCCGGCTCAGGCCGCTCCGACCCGCAACGTCGGTGGCACCGAGCTTCCTAACTTCGGCAACGATCAGTTCGAGCTTCCCGACTTCCTGAAGCGCGGCAGCTTCTAGTTCGTTTTTCTCAACGACTTGCAAGGGGTGCGTCCGATTGGGCGCGCCCCTTTTTTTGTTGTGTTTCGCCTTTGTAAACGAAAGCCTCCAATCTCCTTACGTTCCCTTTACGTTTGCTCCTTACCGCTGCGGGTATCCTTTTTGATGAAGTGTGCAGCCGTATGGCACGGACTGCTGCGGCGTCGCCGCAATACTTGTGTTATTAGGAGGCTTTAGTATGGCAGCACGTGCGGACAAAGTTTCGCGTGTCGACCATGATGGTGTTACGTTGGTGGAGGGCGCGACATCCGATGTTCGCTTTGCCTTCACCGAGCGCGCCGGTGGTGTTTCCGAAGATGCGTACTCCTCACTCAACTTGGGCTCGCATGTTGGCGATGATCCCTTTGCTGTTCAAGAAAATCGTCGTCGCGCGCTCGAGGCTATGGGTGCCGCCGAGTGCGAGCACAACCTGCTCGTTCCCAATCAGGTCCATGGTGACCATGTCGTTGCGGTGACCTCGAACGGTGCCGATGACCTTGAGGACGTCCGCGAGCAGATTGCTGAGGGCTGCGATGCCATCGTCTGTACGGCGCGTAACGTGCCCGTGCTGCTCTGCTTTGCCGACTGCGTCCCCGTGGTGATGGTGGCCCCTGGCGGATTTGCCGTGGTGCACTCCGGTTGGAAGGGCACGATTGCACGTATTTCTGCCAAGGCGTGCCAGGCGCTTTGCGATGCTGCCGGCTGCGATGCGAGCGACGTTTCCGCCTATATCGGCCCCCATATCTTGGGTGACGAATATGAGGTATCCCAGGAACTCATGGATCGCTTTGCCGCCGAGTTCTCGTGCATCGATGCGAGTACCTCTCGCATGCTCGATCTTTCCGCTGCCATTCGCGAGGCGCTGGTAGATGTCGGTGTCGACGCGGATAATATCGTGGATACCCAGCTTTCGACCGTGCGTCAGAACGACCGCTTTTATTCCTGTCTCTTATACACATCTCCGAGCCCACGAGACGTAGAGGAATCTC
>CABSYH010000079.1:0-7434 GCA_902481965.1 uncultured Collinsella sp. | reverse complement strand
TCTATTCGTCGGCAGCGTCAGATGTGTATAAGAGACAGGAGCACTACAGTGCGATGGCCTGCTGAACAGGAACGATCTTGTCGAGTTCCGGTTCGATCCGCCTTTTCTCGGCCTCAAGGTCAAACGCCACCTGAGCGCGCAGCCAATAACCATCCGTCAGGCCAAAATAACGGCAAAGACGGAGGTCGGTGTCGGCCGTCACGCGACGTTTTCCCAAGACAATCTGCCCGATACGCTGAGCCGGAATCCCAGTCTCCTTAGCAAGGCGATATTGAGAAATGCCCATGGGAACAAGAAACTCCTCTTTGAGAAGCTCACCAGGAGTCACCGGCGACAGCAAATCGGCCGAAGCCTCATCACTTGTGATAATCGACGATTTCGACATTCCAAGCCATCTCCTGTCTCCACTCAAAACAGACCCGATAGCGCTCGTTAACACGGATGCTATATTGACCGGCACGATCGCCCTTCAAAGCTTCCAGGCGGTTGCCCGGTGGAACGCGAAGATCATCAAGTGAAGCACAAACCTGCAGTTGGCGAATCTTCCTCAACGCAACACGCTCAAAGGGCACGAACCTCCTGACCCGCACACCCATGGCAAAGCGTTCGGTATCCTCATCTTTATACGATGCAATCATAGTATCGCCTTACGTTAGTAACGTCAAACGTTTCTATAGACTTACATCTCTATTATATCGTACGTTTGTTCGTGTTTTCTAGAACAAATAGTCCTTCACGCCTTAGTCAAGCAAAAGCAATCGTTTATAGACATCGAGGCCTTTGAGTAGGATTTCCTCGTCGAAGAGCATGCTATCGGTATGCAGAGCGCTTGTGGCATAGGCGGGGCAGCCATCAGCGTCGCTCGGATTGTCTTGTCCCTCTGGCACGCCCGTGCCCAGCAAGAAGAACACGCCCGGCAGATGGCGTTGATAGAACGCGAAATCCTCGGCGATCAGCAGCGGCTCGTCCACAAGTTGCAGCTCGGACAAGGCAAGCGCAATGCAGGCAAACAGCTCGGGGTCGTTATCGACTGGCGGATAGCCCTCGGCAAAGTCGAGATCGTACGTACAGCCTGTTGCGGCACAGGCATCGTCCAGCACGCGGCGCACGCCTTCGCGCGCCCGGTCGAACATGTCGTCCGTAAACACACGCAGGCTGCCGGCAACATGGGCCTCCCCCGCCACCGCATTGCAGACGGTACCGGCCTGCAGCAGACCAAACTTGCCGATACAGGGCTCGTCGGTGCCCAGCTCGTCCATCAGTTCGCGCTCGGCAACCAAGAACTTGGCAGCCGCCAGCGCCGCATCGTGCGACTCCTCGACCGGAACGCCATAGGTCTTAGCGATATGGATGCTCGTCCCGTGAATATGAATGTGTGTCTCACTCGAACGCGCCAGCAACGGACCGGAGCAGCTCGCCAACGTGCCGGCGGGCAGATCGGGCCACACGTGGAAGCCGAAGATGCGATCCACCCCGTAGCGCTCGAACACGCCGCTCTCGCACACCGTCTTGGCACCACCAGTCGTCTCCTCGGCCGGCTGAAACACAAAGAGAACGTTGCGCCTAATGGCGCCCGGCTGCTCGCGAATCATACGGTCGACATACGTCGCGGCGGCAAGTGCCATGGCCATGTGTCCGTCATGTCCGCAAGCGTGCATCTTGCCGGGATGGATCGAGGCAAAGGCCGCTCCCGTCGCCTCCGCGATGGGCAGCGCATCCATATCGGCGCGAATCGCCGTGGCACGCGCGGCACCAACGCCAGCGTCGAAGAAAGCGCAGACGCAGCTGGGACACGGATGGGTCACCTCGCAAGCGAGCGGCGCCAACACGCCCTCGATATAGGCAATAGTCTGCAGAAGATCGAAATCGAGCTCCGGAATGCGATGGAGATCGCGGCGATAGCGACGGAGTTCTTGGAGCTCGGTCATAGAGAATCCCTTCGTGAGGCACATCTGTTGCAACTTATTGTGATACAGGATTGTGGCACACATGTTTCCAGCATATTGCTGCATTTTTTAAACGTTATATACGAATACTCTTGTTTGGTAAAGTGCAACGTGATAGGGTCTTTACCACTTGATAGAGGCGCGGGCACGAAGAGCCGCGGGCGAGTCGGCAGACTTTGACCCCGTGGGGAGGCGAAACCCGCCGAACTGGGTTTTTCGGGCACGAACAACCTGGTGGGCCTGTGGGAAACACCCACAGGACTGTCTGCAGCAATGCGGGAGCGCTATCCGGACATTGGGTCCACGCTATGCGGATTCGATGCGCAGATGGCGCCGTCTGGATAGCGAGGTTTACGGGACATGGCATTGACCCCCAACGAGGCATATGCGGCCAAGCAGCCGTTTGTGGACAAGGAGACACTCGAGCATATCGTCGAGCAGTTCCCCACGCCGTTTCATCTATACGACGAGGCGGGCATCCGCCGCAACATGCAAGAAGTACGCGACGCCTTTGCATGGAACCCGGGCTTTAAGGAATACTTTGCCGTCAAGGCCAATCCCAACCCGGCGCTCATCTCCATTCTCAACGAATACGGCTGCGGCTGCGATTGCTCGAGCTATACCGAGCTCATGATCGCCCGCTCACTGGGTATCACGGGACACGACATCATGTTCTCGTCCAACGACACACCGGCTGCCGACTTTGAGCTCGCCGACAAGCTGGGTGCCATCGTCAATTTTGACGACATCAGCCATATCGAGTTCTTTGAGCGCGTTGCGGGGCCCATCCCCAAGACGGTCAGCTGCCGCTTTAATCCAGGCGGTCTGTTCCAGCTCTCCAACGGCATCATGGACAACCCGGGCGACTCCAAATATGGCATGACCACCGAGCAGCTCTTTGAGGCCTTCCGCATGCTCAAGGCCAAGGGCGCCGAGAATTTTGGCATCCATGCCTTCCTTGCCAGTAACACCGTCACTAACGACTACTATCCCAAGCTCGCACGCATCCTCTTTAAACTTGCCGTGCGCCTGGAGCGCGAGACCGGCGCACATGTCGCCTTTATCAATCTGTCCGGCGGTGTGGGTATCCCCTACCTGCCCGAGCAGCAGGCTAACGACATTCACGCCATCGGTGAGGGCGTACACGCAGCCTACGACGAGATTCTGGTCCCCGCCGGCATGGACGATGTGGCGATCTGCACCGAGATGGGTCGCTTTATGATGGGCCCCTACGGATGCCTGGTCACCAAGGCCATCCACGAGAAGCAGATCTACAAGGACTATATCGGCGTGGACGCCAGTGCCGTCGATCTGATTCGTCCTGCCATGTATGGCGCTTACCACCACATTACGGTGATGGGCCAGCCGGGTGGCGACGACAAGACCACAGCGCCCGTCACGGACACCCACGACATCACGGGCAATCTGTGCGAGAACAACGACAAGTTCGCCATCGATCGCGAGCTGCCGCATATCGACATGGGCGACCTGCTTGTGATCCACGATACCGGCGCGCATGGCTACTCCATGGGCTACAACTACAATGGACGCCTGCGCTCCGCTGAGGTCCTGTTGCGCCCCGATGGCTCGGCCGACCTTATCCGCCGCGCCGAGCGCCCGGGCGATTACTTTGCCACGCTCGACGTGCTGCCGAGCGGCCGAGAGCTGCTGGCCAAGTCGCGCGCCGAAAGTGCCCGCCGTCGCGCCCAAGACGAGCGCCTGGCAGTCGCCGCCCAATGGAACAAACGCATCCAGATCGCGGACGCGAAGGAGAAGAACATGGACATCCGCAATCTCGAGGCCTCAATCGTCGCCCTCGTCACGCCGTTTAAAAAGGATGGCAGTGTCGACTTTGACGCACTCGAGCGCCTTATCGATTTCCACCTGCAAAACGGCACCGACGCCATCCTCACCCTGGGCACCACCGGCGAGAGTGCCACGATGACCGATGACGAGGACAACTCCGTCGTCGCCGCTGTGGTCAAGCATGTTGCAGGACGCGTCCCCGTCATTGCCGGCTCGGGCTCCAACTCCACGCAGACCATGCTCACCAAGTCGCTCACCTATCAGGGCCTGGGCGCCGACGGTCTGCTGCTCATCACCCCCTACTACAACAAGTCCAATGAAGAGGGTATCTATCAGCACTTTAAGACCGTCGCCGATGCCGTGGACATCCCCTGCATCCTGTACAACATCCCCGGCCGCTGTGGCTGCGGCATCAGCGAGCGCAACGTAGAACGCCTGGCCGCGCACCCCAACATCATGGGTATTAAGGAGGCCTCGGGCAACGTCGCCTACGCGGCCAAGATCGCCCACCTGCTGTCAGACGACTTCCGCATGTACTCGGGCGAGGACGCGCTTACCGTACCGCTCATGAGCCTGGGCGCCTCGGGCACCATCAGCGTGTGGGCCGATGTTCAGCCGCAGCTCGTGCACGACATGTGCCGCGCCTATCTGGACGGTGACGTGGCACGCGCCCGCGATATCCAGATTGCCGGCCAGCCGCTCATCAATGCCCTCTTTAGCGAGGTCAACCCCATCCCCGTCAAGGAAGCGCTCGCCCAGATGGGCATGATCGAGGCAAACTACCGTATGCCGCTGTGCCCCATGGCAGACGACACGCGAGCCGCACTTACCGATGCTCTGAAGGGAGCTGGTCTGCTTGATTAAGACCGTCATTATGGGAACGGGCCGCATGGGCTCGCTCATCCGCACCACCGCCGAGGGCACCGTTGATGCCGCCGGTCAGCCCGTTTTTGATATCGTCGCCCAGATCGGTTTTGATCTGTCCGAGCTCGAGAGCGCCCCGGCGGCCGACGTTATCATCGACTTCTCGAACGTCGTGACCTTCGATGCCGTCGTCGCCTATGTCGAGCGCACGGGCGCCGCGTTGGTCTCGGGCACCACGGGCTATACGCCCGAGCAGATGGACCGCCTGCGTGAGCTGGGCCAGAACACCCGCGTTATGCACTCGGGCAATTACTCCATCGGCATCGCAGCCCTGCGCCATCTAGTGGCCCAGGCCACACGCGAGCTGCCCGGCTTTGACTGTGAAATCGTCGAGACGCACCACAACCAAAAGGTCGATGCCCCCAGCGGCACCGCCAAGCTGCTGCTCGACGCCGTAGTCGAGGCCGAGCCCGAGGCAGGCTACCACCCCGTCTATGGCCGCGAGGGCATGTGCGGCGCGCGTGACCCCAAGGAGATCGGTATGCACTCGCTGCGCGGCGGCACCGTCGCCGGCGTGCACGAGGTAAGCTTTTTCGGCCAGGACGAGGAGGTCACGCTCACCCACCGCGCCACGAGTCGTCAGATCTTTGTCAACGGCGCCTTGGCAGCCGCGCAGAAGCTCGTCACCCGCGAACCCGGCTTCTATACGTTCGACCAGGTCATGTTTGTCTAACCAGGTGTCAACCGAATCCGCCCAAAGGAGAGATAGCAAATGAGTAACGCAGCCGAGATGGATGCACGGGAGATTATCAACTACATCGCCACCGCGCCCAAAAAGACGCCCGTCAAGTTGTACGTGCGCGAGAAGCCGGGCATGAAGGTTGCTTGGGGCGACGCGCATGTCTACGGCGGTCGTCGCGGCAAGACCGTCTTTGGCGACTGGGATGAGCTTAAGGCCATCCTGGACGCCAACGCCGATTCCATCGATTACTACGACGTGGAGAACGATTGCCGCAACTCCGCCGTGCCCATGCTCGACCTTAAGGGCATCAACGCCCGCATCGAGCCGGGCGCGATCATCCGCGACCGCGTCGAGATTGGCGACCGTGCCGTCATCATGATGGGCGCCATCATCAACATCGGCTCCGTTATCGGCGAGGGTTCCATGATCGATATGGGCGCCGTGCTAGGCGGCCGCGCCACCGTGGGCAAGAACTGCCACATCGGCGCCGGCACCGTGTTGGCGGGCGTCGTGGAGCCCGCGAGCGCCACTCCCGTCATCATCGAGGATGATGTCATGATTGGCGCCAACGCCGTGGTCCTGGAGGGCGTGCGCGTGGGCAAGGGCGCCGTCGTGGCTGCCGGTGCCGTGTGCGTCGAGGACGTCCCCGCCGGCTCCGTCGTGGCCGGTGTCCCCGCCCGCGTCATCAAAATGCGCGACGAGAAGACCGACAGCAAGACCGGCCTCGAGGAAGGCTTACGCCAACTGTAGGGTTACGCGGTTTTCACCAAACCGCGTAACTAGTCGACGCTGCAAACGCCCCAGAGCGGCAATCCGACGTTCAATCGTCGGGCATGATCAAAAGGTCAATGCCCTCCTCTTTCACGTCACCTTGCTCGCTCTGGGGCGTTTTCGCTGACGTATGCCCAACCTGCGGCGCAATGTCAGCAACCAAGCCGAAAACAAAAAAGGCCGAAGTCCCGAAGGGCTTCGGCCTTTGCTTTCCCGCTGTAGGCGCAACGCAACTTATCGATTCTCGATGCTACCGATATTTTTGAGCTCGATGGAGATGAGGCCGTTAGGCTCATTGACGAACTCGATGTACTCGGAGTTGGAACCCATCTCGGCCGGGAAGCTGATCTCGATACCCGTGTCGGTACGGATCTTATGATTGCGCACCGCCGCGCGTTCGACCTGCTTGCGCTCCACGGGCACACGCTCAGGCACCTTCTCCTCGGTCAGTGCCGCGCGCACGCTCTCCTTGATGACCGGCTCGTCCTCAAAGACCTCGTCGACGATATCCCAAGGCGGCAGCTCCTCGTCATCCTCGACCTTCTCGGCAACAGCAGCCTTAACCTTGGCGAGCGCTACGGCCGTATTGGCACCGTGCTCCTCGGCGACTTCCTCGACCACACGCGTCACGGTGTCGATGACCTCCTTGCCCGATACGCCCGTGTCGCACTGCAGCAGGCCATCGGGGATAAGCATACGGTCCTCGCCGGCGATCTTGCGTTTCTTGTCCACATAGCCGATCTCCATGGTGCTTGCACGCACGATTGCATAGCTCGGCACCTTTTGCGAGGGATTCGGCAGAATGGCGTAGTGGCGCGCAATGTCGTTGCGCACCTCGCCCTCTTCGCGACCTACCTCGTGCATAAAAGCCTGCTTGGAGCCCAGCAGCATCACGGCAAACCAGCGGGCATCCTCATCGTCATCAAAGTCCGCCACAAGCACGTCAGTGGACTCGGCTTTCTCGGCCTTGGTAAGTTCGGAAGAGATGAACTCCGCAATCTGCTGAGACAGGTCCACGAACTCACGCTCACCAAAGAAATAGCCCTTGAGCTCGCCGCCGAATGCGGAGTTCTCGGCAAACGTGGCGCGTTTATTGTCGGCCGAGGTGCGTGCGCGGCGCAGATGCGTGGTCACGAAGTTGCGCACGGTACGGCTCTCGATATCGAGCTCTCGCTGGCTCATGACGTTGACGGCAGAGTCAAAGTCCAGGATATGCAGAATCGCGTGATTGATTTTCATATACGGCATTCCGTTCTAGATCGATTTCGGCACGAACCAGTATAGCGGTCGAGCCCGCCCCAGGCG
>CABSYH010000078.1:0-7578 GCA_902481965.1 uncultured Collinsella sp. | reverse complement strand
GGCTCGGAGATGTGTATAAGAGACAGGGATAGGTCTCGTCGATGGACTTACCGCTGGTGGTGACGTCCTCGACCATGACCACGCGGTCGCCGTCCTGGGGCTCATAACCCAGCAGGTTGCCCTTGTCGGCACCGTGGTCCTTGGCCTCCTTGCGGTCGCAGCAGTACTTGACCTCCTTGCCGTACAGCTCGTGGTAGGCAATTGCGGTCACGACGGCCAGCGGAATACCCTTGTAGGCCGGTCCAAACAGCACATCAAAGTCGTCGCCAAAGTTATCGTGGATGGCCTGGGCGTAATACTCACCCAGCTTCTTGAGCTGATAGCCCGTCACGTAAGCGCCGGCGTTCATAAAGAACGGGGACTGACGGCCGCTCTTGAGCGTAAAGCTGCCGAACTTAAGAACGTCGGACTCAACCATAAACTTGATGAACTCTTGCTTGTAAGCCTCCATGCGGGCTCCTCTCGTAATCGCGTACGTGCTCTTCAGTTTAGCGCAGGCGAGGCGTCGATGTGGGCGTGCTTTGGGGCCACGGCATTCTGTAAAGGCTTTGTCAGGGGGAATGGTTTTCCGAACAATGGGGTTGACATGGCAAACCCCCTCATCAAGAATACGGGCGGATTAAAAAGGGGTACGAGATACCCAAAGCGCGCTGCGCTCAGCCTTTAGGAGGTGTGCCATGGAAGGCAGTCCTAGTCGAAAAACCTGCATGTCGCCCTCGGCACGCCGCGAGGACTCCGCACACGCATAAACGCCACCGGCAGATCGCCAAAACCACCACAAAGGCGCGCTGCACCCTTTGTGGGCTCAAGAGCTTGACGTGAGCGACATCTAGGTTTTTTGAAGCAAATACGACACGTACGCTAACTCCCCTCAACAAGGAGGACCCTATGCTGATGCTCAAAACCGTCACGGTACTCGAAGCCATCTCCAAGCGCCGCCGCACGGCGCGCCCTGCCGCTCATACCGGCCTGTCCAAGAACACTATATTCGCCGCCACCCATAGTGCCGAGGACGCCCTCGTACTGCTTGACGCCACGGCAAACGGCCTCACCGTCGAGCAGGCCACCGAGCGCCTGAACGCCGTCGGCCCCAACACCATCGAGGCGCCGACCAAGACGCTCGCCCGCCGCATCGCCGATGCGTTCGTCGACCCCTTCGCCGGCATCCTCGCCGCGCTCGCGCTGGTCTCGCTCTACATCGACGTGCTCGCCGCACCCGAGCCGCAGCGCGACCCCTCCACGGTCATCGTCATCGGCATCATGCTGCTGGTATCGGGCGGCATGAAGTTTATCCAGGAAGCCCGCAGCGGCAATGCGGCAGAGGCCCTCAAGGACCTGGTCTCCAACACTTGCACCGCCCTGCGCGACGGCGAGCGCATCGAGATCCCCTTCGACGAGCTCGTCCCCGGCGATGTAATCCGCCTCTCTGCCGGCGATATGGTGCCGGCAGATGCCCGCATCATCACCGCGCGCGACCTGTTTGTGATCGAGTCCGCACTCACCGGCGAGAGCGAGGCCGTCGAGAAGACCACCGCCGTCACCGTCGTCGAGGGCGCCGACGGCTCCGCACTGCCACTCTCTGCCTGCAAGAACATCGTCTTTACCGGCACCTCCGTGCAAAACGGCGCCGCCATGGCGCTTGTCGTTGCCACCGGCTCGGACACCTACCTGGGCGGCATCGCCAAGATGCTCAACGGACGCGGCGAGAAGAGCGCGTTTGACCGCGGCGTCTCGAGTGTCTCCATGTTGCTCGTACGTCTTATGCTCGTTATGGCGCCGGCCGTCTTTGCCATCAACGCCGCCACCAAAGGCAACGTCATCGACGCGCTGCTGTTCGCCACGAGCGTGGCCGTGGGCATCACGCCGCAAATGCTTCCCGTCATCGTGACCACGAGCCTATCGCAGGGCGCCAAGGACCTCGCCCGTCGCCAGGTTATCGTCAAGGAGCTGCCGGCGATTCAAAACCTCGGAGCGATGGACGTCCTGTGCTGCGACAAGACCGGCACCCTCAGCGAAGACCGCATCGTGCTCGAGCGCTATCTCAGCACCGACGGCAACGAAGACGCACGCGTGCTGCGCCATGCATTTTTGAATAGCTTCTTCCAGACCGGCCTCAAAAACCTTATCGACCTGGCCGTAATCGACCGTGCCGATGTGACGCCCTCGACCGTCGTGCCCGATTCTATGCTGGGCCAGAGTCTGCGCGACCGCTATACCAAGGTCGACGAGGTTCCCTTCGATTTCTCGCGCCGTCGCCTGAGCGTAGTTGTCGCCGACGCCCAAGGCAAAACCCAGATGGTTACCAAGGGCGCTGCCGAGGAAATGCTCGAGATCTGCTCCTTTGTCGAGATCGATGGCATCGCTCAGCCGCTCACCGACGAGAAGCTCGCCCAGATTCGCAAGCAGATCGCCGGACTTAACGCCGAGGGCCTACGCGTAATTGCCGTGGCGCAGAAGACCAATCCGCGCTGCGTGGGCGAGTTTGGCATCGCCGACGAGTGCGACATGGTGCTGATGGGCTTTTTGGCCTTCCTCGATCCGCCCAAAGCAAGTGCCGCGAGCGCTGTCGCCACCCTCGAGGCCAAGGGCGTAGCGGTCAAGGTCCTGACCGGCGACAACGACCGCGTCGCCGCCACCGTCTGCGAGCAGATCGGCATCGATGCGAGCAACGTCTTGCTCGGCTCCGAGATCGATGCACTCGATGACGCCGAACTTGCCGAGCGCGCCGAGAAAACCCACCTCTTCGCCAAGCTCTCGCCGCTGCAGAAGGCGCGCCTAGTACGTGTCATGCGCGAGATGCTCGGCCACACCGTGGGCTTTATGGGCGACGGCATCAACGACGCCGCCGCCATGCGTGCGAGCGATTGCGGCATCTCGGTCGATTCGGCCGTCGATATTGCCAAGGAATCCGCCGATATTATCTTGCTTCAGAAGGACCTGGGCGTGCTCGAGCGCGGCATCATCGAAGGCCGCCGCACTTACGGCAACCTGCTCAAGTACCTCAAGACCACGGTGAGCTCCAACTTTGGCAATGTGCTGTCCGTGACCGTCGCGAGCCTGTTCTTGCCGTTTTTGCCCATGAGCGCCCTGCAGCTAGTACTGCTGTCGCTGGTTTACGAGATCGTGTGCATTGCGCTGCCGTGGGACACCGTCGATGACGCCTGGACTGCCCGCCCGCGTGCCTGGGACGCCGCGTCCATCAAGGGCTTTATGCTCGAGCTGGGCCCCGTGAGCTCGCTGTTTGACATCGTGACCTTCGCCGCGCTCTTCTTTGTCGTGTGCCCCGACGCCGTGGACGCAAGCTGGTCCGAGCTTGCCGCCGCGGGCGACGTCGCGGGTATGGCGACCTTTGCTGCGCTCTTCCAGAGCGGCTGGTTTGTCGAGTCCATGTGGTCGCAGACACTCGTGGTCCACATGTTGCGCTCCCCGCATCTGCCGAGCCCGCGCGACCACGCCGCGCCCGCATTGTGCGTTCTTACCGTGCTGGGCCTGGCGCTCGTCACCTGGCTGCCGGCAAGCCCCATCGCCGATGTGCTCGGCCTCATGCCGCTGCCCACGAGCTTTTTTGGGCTGCTCATTGGCATCGTTACCGCCTATATCACGCTCACCCAGCTGGCAAAGTGCCGCTACATTGCCCGCCACGGCGAGCTGCTGTAGCAAGTAGACGGAAAACACCCTGCCAGCTGCCGTTGCCACTACCACAGCTGCCAACGCCGCTGCCGCTGCCTCTGCCGCCGCCGCAGTCTATCCCCCCAGCAGTTGCGGTGAAATAGTTCCTATTTAAAGCCCCGTGACTTTAATTTAGGGACTATTCCACCGCAACTTATTGGGAGGTTAGCTAGTCCTTGGGTGTCCAGGACCAGAAGAAGTTGATGAGGGCCACGCGCGAGGCGGTACCGGCCTTTTTGTTGATCGAGGAAATGTGGCGATAGAGCGTGGAGCGCGAAAGAAAGAGCGTTGTGGCGATGTCCTGAACGCTCTGGTCCGAAACGACCAAGACCTCAAGAATATCGCGCTCGCGCTCTGTAAGCCCAAAGGTGGCGACGAAGGCATCAAGGCGTTCATCGGACGTGAGCTCCGCTGCCTCCACGGGCTCGGGGTCGGAGCATGTGGGCGCAAGATCCCCACCAAGATCGTCGGTGGCAAGCGGCAGGCCATCCTGCATCACGGCATCATCGGCTCGTTGCCCCAACTGCCCCAGCAGCGTAATCGCAATGCCCACAAACATCACGAGCGCCGCACCGACCGCAGCCAGCACGTTTTGACTCGAGATGATCGCCACCGCCGGCGCCGTCACGAGCATCGAGCACACGTTGTTGACGACGCGACCCATGCACGGCCAAAAATATGACCAGCGCGCATAGAGCGAGACAGCGGCATATTTTGTGGTAAAGAACACCACGAAAAAGCCCGAGCCCAGATAAAAGATGATCGTGGCAGCAAGCTCGTTGCCGCCATTGCCATCGACGATGAGCACAAAGAACGAAAGCGTGGACAGTATGGCGACACATGTCATGCCGATATTCATATACGAGCGGCCGTGCAGGTCAAATAGTGCGCCAGCGACCAACGAGCTCACGACAAGCAGCAGGCGCGGCCAATCGCCCAAATCGACGGCTCCGACAGCATGCAGGGTCGTGAAGCCCGCGTTGAGAGCGGCGAATACGCCGGAAAGGTACGCCGTCGCTACGGTCAGGCGAACTACGGCACGACGGAATGCCGCCTTTGCCTCGGGATCGTCTTGCCACTTGGCGCCATGTTCCAAAGCATCTACCGAAAGCCCGGCAACACTGGGTTCAAAGCTGGGATCGGACTCGTCGCGCAGCTTGGCGCGTCGGGCGCCGTGGAGCGACGCCACCTGCGCGGTCGCACAGACAACCAGAACAGCCTGCTGAGGAATGCCGGCAGGCATCACCATGTGGTTGAGCACCTGCACCAGAACGCCCATGGCGTAGGAAAGTGCGGCGGCACGCGCCAAGCAGGGCGTCCGCGCAAAGCGCCGTGCAAAGTTTGCGTGGGCAGTCGATCCGCAGTAGCCCAGCGCGCAGCACGCCACCAAACCGCCGGCAATTACCACCTCAATCTGAACCGCCACAATCAACAGCAGCAATGCCGCCACCAGCAAAACACCCGTGATGTCACTCGTCGCGTCGATAGCATGGGGACGGCGATAGTACAGAACGGGACGCACAAAGAAGCCAATCACGCTCGCGCCGATGACAAGGCTCTCATAAATAACGACCTCGTTCGGAGACACGAACTCGGCCATGCGCACATCAAAAAGATACTCGCACGCCAAAAACGTGAAGAAGAACAGCGCCAGGCATATAATCTCCCGAATGCCCCGACGCAAATATGCGGTTGTGTCTCCCATACCCCTCATGGTTGACCCCCGGCCACTCAATTGTCTGGAATTCTATTATAATAAAGAACCAGTCTCAATATCGAAACCAAGCTCGAAATGCTGCTAATTCGGCCCCAGTCGTCCACATCACGCCGCGATTTTGAGCCGCATGGCCCAGAAGGGACACGCGCAACGCCACTTCCTTGATGGGCATCCCGATGCAAACGCGCCCGGCAAGCATTAACTGCTCGCCGGGCGCCTTGCCGTCTGCGGATTTTGGGACATGCGGCCCGCTTTTTTGACCCATCTGTCGGTACACTAAAAGTACTATAGGTACCCGCGAGCGACATATCGGCCACGCGGCCGCCCGGACCGCGCCGGTTGCGGATCCCAGGGGCGGCAGGCTCTTCGCCATGCCTCGATTCCTTGTTGGCATAACGCATCGTGTATACCGCCGCCGCGTCTTCGCTATCGCCGGTGTCACTACTGCGCTGTTCCTTATACTTTTGGCAGTCTTGCCGGCGTTGTTCGCCTCAGATTTCAAGCTTTCCAACACCACGCACGTCTATAGTGAGATGTCCGAAGAGGTCGTGGATGCGCTCGTCCATTCGAGCTCTCTCCCGCTGCTTGTCGCCGCAATTGTATTTTCAATTTGGGGCGTATCGGTCTATCTGCGCTGTTTGGACTATGTGCTGCGCCGCCGCCTTGTTGCCATCGCCACCATCTGCGCCCTGTGGATGATCGAAGTCATTCTCAAGTACAAGTCGTTCACGCCGTTCTATGCCACCGTGCTGTGGTACCTGTACTACGTGCCCATGACGCTCATTCCGCTGCTCTACCAGTTGTGTGGTTTGCGCCTTGCGGGTCTGGAGCAACACCGCCTGGGTCGCCGCTACTGCGCTGCGCTGTGGATTATGGCTATCCTGCTCATCGGATTTGTGCTCACCAACGATTTTCACCAGCAGGTCTTCCACTTTGACCGTGCAAGCGACACCTGGAGCAACGATTACACGTACGGTTGGGGTTATTTCGCTGTCTTAGTGTGGACGGCCTTTAACTTTGTGGCCTTTTTTATCCTGGTGGGCCGGTCCTCGTCCTTTCGCATCCAACGTTTCTCGGGCACGGCGGCGCTCGTTCTGCTGGGCGGCGCGTTCTTTGCCATCTCATATGCGTTGCGCGTGCCCTGGGCATGGAGGCTCAACTTCTCGCTCATCTATTGCGTCTTGTGCGTGGTGGCGATGGAAATCTGTCTCGATTGCGGTGTCATTCCGTCATATCACGACATCGCCGGTATTTTCGGCACCTTGCCGCTTGACCTCAAAGTTCTAACGCGCGACTTGCAGGAAGTCTATGCCACGCCAGTGTCAAAGCCGATCCCAGAGGGCGTGCGCGAGGAGTTGCGGACCCAGGAGCACGGCCGCGCCCATGCCTTTGCCGTGGCGTCCGATCCCGATGTAATGTATCGCGCCTTTCCGCTGCTGGGTGGATCGGCGCTGCTTGCCCAAGACGTGTCGGAGCTCAACGAGCTCAATCCCGAACTAGCGCATCGTCGCATGGAGTTGCAACGCCAAAACGAGTTGCTTGTCGCCGACTACGACCTTAAGACGCATTTGGCAGATCAAGAGGCCGAGACCCTGCTGGTCCAAGACGTGGACCAGGCGCTTGCCCGCGCGCTCGAAGGGATGTACGACCTGCTGAGCTCGCTGCCGCCGTTGACCGATGAAGCGTCTTCGCACGAGCGTTACCGCATGCTGCAGCGCGCCAAGATGCTCGTCGCCTATTGCAAGCGCAAGGGGTCGCTCACGTTGGCACAGCACGGGGAGAGCGGTTTTGATCGCGACCGCATTCAGCTCATTGCCAACGAGCTCGCAAGCGACCTGCGCACCATCGATATCGATTGCGCCTCGATTATCGCCATACGGCGCCCGATGCACGCCAGTACGGTAAGCGCCCTGTACGACTGCGTGTATGACTTTGCGTTTTTTGCCTGCACCACCGATCATCCGGCGCTTATGTATCACGTGGGCGACCATGACCGATGCAGTGTCGAGCTGCGCGCCACGCTTTTTTCCAACGATGATGAAGATCTTTCGCAGACGTCCGCTGCGCAAGAGCTCGAAAGCGCTCTGCAAGGGCGCAACGTGGCATACCGCCTTGAGGGCGAGCTCGGCCAGCTGCGCATGATCGTCTTGATGCCGAGGGCGGGTGAGTGACGATGCAGATTTCGCTCATCC
>CABSYH010000077.1:0-7601 GCA_902481965.1 uncultured Collinsella sp. | reverse complement strand
ACGAGATTCCTCTACGTCTCGTGGGCTCGGAGATGTGTATAAGAGACAGAGGGCACCCTGGTCGAGAAGGAGCTGCAGCGCAACTACGACTGCCTGCGCGAGGCCAAGAAGCGCGGCGTCGTCATGACGATCGGCTCCGACTCCTTCTCCTTCGTCACCCCGTACGGCACCTGCTCCATCGAGGAGATGTACGAGTTCGTCGACAAGATCGGCTTCACCCCGGTCGAGACCATCACCTGCGCCACCCTCAACGGTGCCAAGATGTGCCACATCGAGGACGAGACCGGTTCCATCGAGGCCGGCAAGTGCGCCGACCTGCTGGTCGTCAACGGTGACGTCGCCGCCGACATCCACGTGCTCAACACCGACAACATGGACGTCATCATGAAGGACGGCTGGATCGTCGAGGCTGGCACCTTTGGCGAGGCCAACAAATACAGCGCCTAAGATACCGTTTGTCGATGGCTGGATGTAAAACACAGTATTTGATTGCATAATGCAATGGAGAGGGTCGCTTGCGGCCCTCTTTATTGCTATGGGTGCGATAGATAAAAGGGGATGACGGTGGATTTAAACAGGCTGATTCTGGGCAAGAGCTACAACTCTACCAAGGTCTTTCGTACGGCCCAGCATGTGGTCCAGGCCATCCTGCTCGGTGTTGTCGTTCCGGCGCTTATCCTGCTGCTTATCTGGGATTTAACCGATAATCCCAATCCCGTTCCGGGCGTTGTCGTTATTGCCGGCTTGGTCATGCTGTGCTTCTTTTTCTCATATGTCTTTGTGGTCCCCGACGACCTCACATCGAGCGCAACCGACCGTACGCTCGCCATCGCATCAAAAATATTCGCCTACACGTCGCGTGGCCTTACGCCCGAAGCGGCCCTGGGCGCCTCTAAAATCATCCTGTCCGAGACCATCGCCTCTGCCATCTGCTTTACCGATGGCAAACAGGTGTTGGCAAGCTGGGGCGAGGACTCGGCAAAGTGCCCTGCCGGCACCCCGGTCGTGCTCAAGACCACGCTCAGTGTGATTGAGACGGGCGAGCAGAGCGTGTTTTCGCGTGACACCTCCCATGAGACGGGCGGTTATTTTCCCCGCCTGCGCGCCGGCATTGTCGCGCCGCTTACCGTGCGCGGGCATTGCGTGGGTACGCTCGAGCTGTACTACCCCCGCCTGAGCAGCATCGATATGCGCCAGACGGCGTTGGCCTCGGGTTTTGCCGATCTCATTTCCACGCAGCTCGCCAGCTTTGAGCTCGAGCGCCAAGACGAGCTCACGGCCCGCGTGGAGCTGCGCGCCCTGCAGTCGCAGGTCGATCCGCATTTTCTATTCAATACCATTAGCACGATCGTGTCGCTCGTTCGAACCGAGCCCGACAAGGCGCGATCGTTGCTGATCGACTTTTCCAACTACTATCGTCAGACGCTTTCTGATTCCGATACGCTCACCACGCTCGAGCACGAGGTGGAACAGGGCACTCGTTATATCAATCTTATGCAGGCCCGGTATGGCGACGGCCGTCTGCGCGTTTCGGTCGACATCGACTTTGAGGTGCGCGACAGCCTGGTACCGCCGTTTATCTTGCAGCCGCTGCTCGAAAACTGTATCAAGCATGCGCAGCGCGAGATCGAGCCGCTTTCTATTCGTGTTAGGGCTTTTGAGACCGATGACGGCTTGGAGATCATCGTCGAAGATGACGGCATCGGTATGAGCGAAGAAGTCTGCGCGCATCTGTTTGAGCAGCATCGCCGAGAGGAGCCCGAGAGCATTACCGCCGACGGCTCCATCAAGCGAGGTTGCGGCTTGGCGCTCTTCAACGTGCTTCAGCGCATCCATTTCTTTTACGGAGAAGATTCTGGCATGCGCGTGAAGTCCCAGGAGGGCGTGGGAACGCAGGTCATCGTTGAGTTGAACGGCGAGCCGCATGAGCCGGCGCCGCTAACGGTGTAGTACGCGGTTGGATTGAGAGAAAAGAGGGGAAGCGCATATGTCCGAAGGCTGGAACATCTTGGTGGTTGATGACGAGCCTCCCATTAGGGCTGAACTACGCTATCTGTTGGAAAAGGATACGCGTGTGGGTCAGATTGCCGAGGCGGGCAATGTCACCGAAGCCGTGGAGTCGATTCTGTCGAACAAGCCCGACGTGCTGTTTTTAGACATTACCATGCCCGGTCGCTCGGGAATTGAGCTTGCCGAGACGCTGCAGAACCTAAAGACGCCGCCGGTCGTGGTGTTTGTGACGGCATTCGCCGAGTATGCGGCCGATGCCTATAACCTCGATGCTGTCGATTACATCGTCAAACCGGTCGAGGATGCCCGCTTGTCAAAGGCGCTCGACAAGATCGAGACCGCCTTGGGCGCTCGCCGTGTCGTCCATGCTCCGCGCCAGCCTTTGCGCCTGACGGTGGATCGCGGGGGCAAAAAGGTGTTCATTCCCGTGGCGGATGTCTGCTACTTTGAGGCACGCGCCGATTTTTGCAACGCCGTTTGCGCCGAGGGAACATACCTGATCAATGAGTCGATTTCCTCGCTCGAGCGGCGCTTGGCCTCCGAGGGCTTTATCCGTGTCCACCGCAGCTATCTGGTCAATTTGGAAGACGTGCACAATGTCGAGATCGGCTCCACGGGTCTTATGGAGCTCAGGCTCGATCGCGTAACCTCGACGGTGCCCGTGTCCCGCCGTCGTGCTGCCGAGGTCAAATCGCACTTGGGGCTTGCGTAAGGGTCGGTGCGCCATCGTTTGCCGTTGCAGGTTTGGCATGACTGTGCGGTGGGCATAATGGAATGCATCGAATGAAATCGAAAGGATTATTATGCCCGCGCTCATTACGCATCATCTGTTTGGCGAGGAAAGCATCGACCGTCTTCCGCAGGGCGTTATCACGTCCGATGAGGAGCGCATCGCCTTTATCCTGGGCAACCAGGGTCCCGACCCGTTCTTCTTCCACATGCTCACGCCGCGCATTTCCGACTGTACATCGCTTGCTCAGGTCATGCATCGCTCGCGCATGTCGCGCCAGTTCTCGTGTCTGCGCGACGGCGTGTCGCGCCTGCAGCCGCGCGATGCCAATCTGGGTCGCGCCTTTGCGCTGGGCCTGCTGTCGCACTATGTGCTCGATCGCAATGCCCATCCCTTTGTCTACGAGCAGCAGTTTGGCATTGTCGAGTCCGACCCTGAGCTCGAGGCTTCGGGCAGTCAAGTTCACGCCGTGCTCGAAAGCGACCTGGACGTGCTGATGCTGCAGCTTAAACGCGACGGGGCCACGGTCGAGGATTATCCTCCGGCGGGCGAGATCGTCACTACCGACCGCATCAATCGCGTTGCCGGCGTGCTGATGAGCTACGTCGCCGGGCGCGTGTACGGTATCGACATCCCGGCGGGGGAGTACGCCGGCGCCGTCTCGGACATGCAGATACTCTACCGCACTATCGAGCCGGCCGGTTCGGCCAAGACGCGCGCGATTGCCCTGCTCGAGGGCTTGGTGCACGATTATTCGCTGCTCGACGGCCTTGCCCATCGCGTGACGACGGAGCTGCCCGAGCGCACCGGTAACCTGGGCCACCTGACATGGAAGAACCCCTTTACCGATGAGGTCTCGACCGAGAGCTTCCCCGAGGTCTTTGAGCGCGCACTGGTCGATTACGAGCTCACCGTCGCCCGCTTTATCGAGACCGGCGACATGGAGGCCGTGACCGGCCATATCAACTACAGCGGCCGCGTACTCGACGCCGACGAGGAATTCGACCGCGAGGAGTAACAAGTCGCCTCGACCATACTCTCCAATAAGTTGCGGTGGAATAGTTCTTGTTTGGGCTCCTGGAGTCCTTGAATAGGGACTATTTCACCGCAACTGCGTTGGAGCGCGAAGAGCTTGTTCCGGGTAAAGGCCGCGGGTGCCGCTCTCGGCCCCTTTGCCGAATCCTTACCAGCGCTTCTGGACAATTGGGGTACGATGAACTAACTGCATATTGGGCGAATACGAAAGGGCCCCTGTCCATGAAATACACCAAGCTCGAGCGTAACTGGGTTATGTACGATGTGGGCAATTCGGCCCTCGTGTTGCTCAATACCTCGGTGGTGCCCATCTACTTTAACGCCATCAATACCGGTGCTTCCTCGGCAGACCTGGTGGTCGCTTGGGGCAACGCGCAGACGATCGCCTCGCTGGTCATTGCCATGCTCATGCCCATTCTGGGCGCGCTTGCCGATTACGCCGGCAACAAGATCAAGTTCTTCTTGGGCTTCTTCCTCACGGGCCTGGTGCTTTGCCTGGCGCAGGCTATCCCAATGTCCGCCATGGCATTTTTGACCGTGTACGTGTTGTGCACCATCGGCCTTAACTCTTCTATGACGTTCTACGACGCCATGCTGCCCGACATTACCACCGACGAGCGCATGGACGCCGTGTCTAGCTCGGGCTATGCCTGGGGCTACATCGGTTCCACCGTGCCGTTCATCATCTGTCTGGCGCTCATCATGGGTGGCCCCGCTCTTGGCGTCCCCACCATGCTGGCAACACGTCTGTCGTTTATCATCACTGGTGCCTGGTGGCTCATCTTTACCCTGCCGCTCATTCGCACCTATAAGCAAAAGTACGGTCGCGAGCGCGGTCCCGAGGACACCATCGGCCACATCGTGGGCGGTGTGTTCTCCGAGGTCGGACACACCATGCGCGAGATCGCCCACAACAAGACCGTGCTGGTCTACATGGTCGCGTTCTTCTTCTATATCGATGGCGTCCACACGGTCATTTCCATGGCCACCAGCTACGGATCGGCTTTGGGCATCGACTCGACGCAGCTGGTGCTGGCGTTGCTCGTTACGCAGTTCGTGGCCTTTCCGTCCGCCATCATCTACGGCAAGCTCGCCGGACGCGTGGGCACGCTCAACATGATCCTGGTGGCGGTCGCCGCCTACATGGGCATTGTGCTGTTCGCCGCGTTCTTCCTAAAGACCGCCTTTGAATTCTGGGTGCTTGCCATTATGGTCGGCCTGTTCCAGGGCGGCGTGCAGGCGCTCAGCCGTAGCTACTTTGGCCGCATTATCCCCAAGGAAAAGTCCAACGAGTACTACGGCTTCTTTGACATCTTCGGTCGCTATGCAAGCGTCATGGGCACCTTCCTGGTGTCGGTCGTCACCTCGCTGACCGGCAACCCGTCGCTGGGCGTCCTTTCCATTGGCGTGCTGCTGATCGTTGGCTTTATGCTGCTGGTTCGCCTGTCCCGCATGACTCAGGCGGCAGGGCAGACCGCATAGAAGCGAGCGGCTATTGTGCCTGTCCACGGTACTCTTTTGGGGTTATCCGCAATAAACATTGCGACTTGCGAGCAATGATTTGCCCAAGTGGGTATGATGGAATCAGCTAGGTCGCGGGGCGTCGCCTGTGTTTGGCGGCGCCCCGTTTTTGTGTTGCAGGGAGGGAAGGCATGAACGCCACGGTTGTGATTCCAACATATTGGGCGGGCGATGATGCCCGTGCAAACGCTCCCGGCGTCTATGACCACTCGACGAAGCTCAACGCCACCAATCCCGAACTCGACCGCTGCCTGGCCTCGCTCGAGCAGGTGCGCGACATTCCGAGGATTATCCTTTTGGTGGTCTGCCCCATCTCGGCTACGGCTGATGTGTCGAAGCGCGTGCATGAAATCGTCGACGCGCACCCTACGCTCAGGGTCACCGTAGTTACCAACACCCAGGCATCGCGTATCGCCGACCGTGTGGCGCAGATTGCTCCCAAGGGCTCGGGCGAGTGCGTGAGCCTGCGCGGATACGGCGCCATCCGCAATATGGGGCTTGCCTGCGCTGCGGTGCTCGGTCACGATGCCGTTGTCTTTTTGGATGACGACGAGACTGTTATCGATGCCGACTTTATGAAGCGCGCGACCTATGCGCTGGGTCAGCAGACGCGTCAGGGCCTGCCGATTTTGGTTAAGAGCGGTTACTTTTACGATCGCGACGGATCGCCGCTGGCGCCCACAGACAAGGTCGGCATTTGCCATCGTTGGTGGACCAAGCGCATCGAGTTCAATCGTTGGATGAAAAAGGCGCTCTCGGGCACTCGCATCTCGCGTTCAAACTACGCATGCGGCGGCCTTATGGCGCTTCATGCCCGCGCCTTTACCCGTGTGGCGTTTGACCCGTTTATCACCCGAGGCGAGGACCTGGATTACCTCTTTAACATGCGCATGTTTGGCTACGACGTGTGGTTTGACAACGAGTGGACCGTTCGTCACCTGCCGCCCGAGTCCGAGAAGCGCTCCCCGCGCTTTATGCAGGATGTGTACCGTTGGTACTACGAGCGTGCCAAGCTGACATTTGCCGCGCACCAGCAGGAGCTCGTTCCCGTCACGGCCGCGTCGCTCATGCCCTATCCGGGCCCGTGGATTTCACGCGAGCTCGACGACCGTGTGCGCAAGACCGCCATGGTCCGCAGCGTGTTTACCCGCGAGCGCGAGGGGTATCTACGCATTTGGCGGCACGGTATTGACGAGGCCAAGACCTACGCGCGCCAAAACGCCGCAAGCTACCTGCGTTTTCAGAGCTTCTGGCCCAAGATCATGGACGGGCTCTGGCGCGACGCACAACTGACCAGCATCCTGGAGGGGACTGAATGATCGACCGCCGCGCCCAGCGCGATAACTCAATATTAATCTTTCGCGTGATCGCCGTTGTCTGCGCCATCTGCGTGCTGTTGTACTTTATTTTTGCCCTGGCGACTGGGATTGAGCCAATCGCGACCGTGGTCGCCTGCGCGCTGCTGTGCATCTTTCTGTGCATTTTTATCTATTTGACGCTCAATCCCGATTCGGTGCGTTCGCAGTACACCGAAGAGACGCTCTCGGTGGCCTCTGCCATGCTCGAGGACATCAAAGGCGGCCTGACGCAGGAGTCGGCGCGTCTGGTGTGCCAGCGCATTTTGCCCGAGACGCGTGCCATGACGGTTGCCATCACCGACGAGAGCAACGTGCTGGCCTGCGCGGGCGAGTTTGAGGAAAAGCTGCTGCCCGATTCGCCCATCCACACACTTGCCACGCGCTACGTCATCGAGCACGGTATCGTCCAGTCGTTCAACCGCGTGGTGGACGTGGTGGGCTCGGACGGCTCGCACAACCATGTTCCCGCCGGTATCATCGCGCCCATCAAGGTGGGCGACCGCACCGTCGGCACGCTCAAGTTCTACTACAAGACCCTGCGTGCCGTTGACCGTACCCAGTATGCGCTCGCCTCGGGTTTTGCCGAGATCCTGTCCACGCAGCTCGCCATCCACGAGCTCGAGGTGCAAAAGGAGCTCACGGCCCGTGCCGAGGTGCGTGCCCTGCAAGCGCAGATCAACCCACATTTTCTGTTCAACACGCTCAACACCATCGCGTCGTTTACGCGTACCGACCCGCTGCGCGCCCGCGAGCTGCTGCGCGAGTTCTCCTCGTTCTATCGCGCCACGCTCGACAATTCGGGCTCGCTCATTCCCGTGTCGCGCGAGGTCGCACAGACCAAGCGCTACCTGACGTTTGAGAAGGCGCGCTTTGGCGAGGATCGCGTGCTGGCGACCTTCGACGTGTCCGAGGACATCGAGGACACGCTGGTGCCGGCATTTGTAATT
>CABSYH010000076.1:0-7628 GCA_902481965.1 uncultured Collinsella sp. | reverse complement strand
TCTCTATTCGTCGGCAGCGTCAGATGTGTATAAGAGACAGCACGGATCAAATGCCTCTTCACAGATTTGCTTGAGCACCGCGCTCGATGCCGGAGCATAGGCACTCGGCTTGATGACCACGGTATTGCCCGCGGCAAGGGCGCCGGCGAGCGGCTCGAGTGTTAGCAAAAACGGGTAGTTCCACGGAGCCATGATGAGTGTGACGCCATAGGGCACGGCTTGCGTTTTGCACACGCTCACGGCGTTAGCGAGATCGCACGGACGCAGGCGCGGACGACTCCATCGAGCCACGTGAGCGATCTGATGTCGAATCTCGGAAAGCGACGTACCAATCTCGCACATATAGGCCTCGTCATGCGACTTCCCCAAATCGGTCTTGAGCGCATGGGCGATATCGGCCTCGTGGGCCCGCACCGCATCGCGTAAACTCACGAGCGCGCGACGTCGAGCATCGACATCAAACGTGGCGTGCGTCTTAAAGTAGGCGCGCTGATCGCCGACGATGCGCGCAATTTCCTCGGTGTTCATGGACCCTCCTAATTCTCGTCCTCAAACATACCACCTGCAACGACTTCGTACATATGCTCGAGCTCCAAGCGGTCCATTAGAAGCGGAACGGGGTATAGCGGATTGGCCTCGGCATCGGCATGCGCCGCCATCTCGGGAATGTCGGAGCGGCGAATGCCCGAGACATATTTGGGGATTCCCAGGATCTCGTTCATGCAATCGATCCAATCGATAAAGGCCTCGGCCGCCAGGCTGTCCTGCGCGTTAACCGGCACGATGCCGGCCATGCGGGCGAGATCAGCGAGCTTAGGAGCAGCAGCTTCGCCATAGGCGCGAAGCATGTGCGGCAGGATGATGGCGTTGGCCAAGCCGTGCGGAATCCCGTAACGCCCGCCCAGACTGTGCGCGATGGCATGCACATATCCGACATAGGAGCGGGTAAACGCAACGCCCGCCTTATACGCCGCCGAAAGCATATTGCGACGAGCGCGCATGTCGTCACCATGCTCATAGGCCTCGAGCAAATTGTCGTGGATAAGCTGCACCGCCTGTCGCGCCATCTTACGCGTATAGGGCGTGGTGCTTCGCCCGATAAAGGCCTCAACGGCATGCGTCAGGGCGTCCATGCCCGTCTGCCCCGTAATGGAAGCGGGCAAGCCGCACGTAAACTCGGGGTCGTGGACTGCAAAACGCGGGATGAGCACAAAGTCGTTAATGGGGTATTTGTAGTGCGTCTCGTCATCGGTAATTACCGCCGCAAGCGTGACTTCGCTTCCCGTACCGGCGGTAGTGGGAACGGCGATGAGCAGCGGCAGGCGACGATGAATCCGCAGCAGGCCGCGCATCTTGTTGATGGGCTTGTTTGGCCGCGCAATGCGTGCGCCCACGCCCTTGGCACAGTCCATGGCCGAGCCACCGCCAAAGCCGATAATGGCCTGGCAGGCGCTCTCTCGATACAGGGACGCCGCTTCTTCCACGTTTGAAACCGTGGGGTTTGCACGCGTTTCGGCATAGACCGTAACGCCAATCCCCCTGGATGCGAGCGCCGTCTCGAGCGGTGCCGTGAGCCCCAGACGGGCAATGCCGGGATCCGTCACGATAAGGACCTTCTGGATCGAGCGCTTTTGAAGCACCGCGGGCACATCCTCGGCATGCTCTAAAATGCGCGGCTCGGTATAGGGCAGGATCGGCAATGCAATGCGAAAAACCGTCTGATATGTTCGGCACCAGGCACGACGGGCTAGATGCATAAAGGAAACTCCTTCATTTGTTGATAGGTCAACATTTGCTCGCCCGATTGTACTCAGCGGCGGTCAAAGACGGCCTGCCAATCGTTAATCAATCAACATCTTCATATCTCGAAATTGTTTTATTAAAAATCATTCCTAATAGGCTTCACATTTGGTTGCATTTATGGATAATAGAACTCATCAAGACGCACGTCCGGAGAGGGCCCTTACGGGACCGGACGAGCGCACAATCGCCATCGATCGAAAGGATCGAATCATGAAGTTTGTTTGCCCCGTTTGCGGTTATGTGGAAGAGTTCGACGGCGACCAACTGCCCGAGGACTTCAAGTGCCCCCAGTGCGGCGTTCCCGGTTCTCGTTTCCTGAAGCAGGAGGAGGGTCAGCTCGAGTGGGCTGCCGAGCACGTCGTGGGCGTCGCCAAGATGGAGGGCGTCTCCGAGGACATCGTTGCCGACCTGCGCGCCAACTTTGAGGGCGAGTGCTCCGAGGTCGGTATGTACCTGGCCATGGCTCGCGTCGCTCATCGCGAGGGCTATCCCGAGATCGGCCTGTACTGGGAGAAGGCTGCCCACGAGGAGGCCGAGCATGCCGCCAAGTTCGCCGAGCTCCTGGGCGAGGTCGTGACCGACTCCACCAAGAAGAACCTCGAGATGCGCGTTGAGGCCGAGAACGGCGCCACCGCCGGCAAGACCGATCTTGCCAAGCGTGCCAAGGCCGCCGGCCTCGATGCCATCCACGACACCGTGCACGAGATGGCTCGCGACGAAGCTCGCCACGGCAAGGCTTTCGCCGGCCTGCTCAAGCGCTACTTCGGCTAAGCCAAACGCCTGAGAGATAATCTTTAGGTCGATAAGGCCCGGACCGCATGGTTCGGGCTTTTTTTGTGTCTCGAGAACTCGCAAACGCCCTGAAATAGGACCGCCTTCGACATCGGTTTCTCGTCAAAAACCAAGTGAGTAGACTTTTTGGAACTTGCCGAGCACGCCGTCCAAAATGCTTTATAAAGCCGCAGGTAAATGACTTGTTGCAAAACGGCCTGGTCGCCATCAAGCCAAAAGTCTACTCACTTAGTTCCCCAACCGTCCACGATCGAGTTGTTTTGTGTCTAACGGGCGTCTTTCCGTCAATTACTCCCAATTTTGTCCAGTCAACGAATAGTTCAGACCGGAGTAATGCCTCAGCCCTTTGCTCATCCGAGCTTTTATCACGATATTCAGCATCGAGCATCCTGCATACGGCCTTAACGATCGCGCGGAATCTATCCTCATCGGATATCTGTCTGTGTGTCAGGAGAAGTACATCATAGCCCATGGCCTGAAGGGCCGTCATGCGGTCAGCGTCACGCAAGCCATCCCCTGCGCGTCCGTGCGAGGCCTTTCCCTGACATTCAATGGCCACCTGTCGCCTGCCGTCCGGCGAAGACAGAAGTAGATCGATATACACACGGGACTTTCCCACAATCGCTCGAGCACTTGTGCTTAACGTCACTTCGACATTGAGCTCTATGCCGCAAAAACCTTCGCCTCCCAGGGCTCGCGGCAGTCCAAGCAACAAATACGCCTCGACCTCAAAAGGCGACGCGGCACCCAATGGAACGAGTTGCGATACCGCCATAAATCTATTGCCGTAACGCATCCCGCAAACATCTGAACAAAAACGGTCAAGGTCTCCGCCCAAAACCAAAGCGTCTCGACGCCATAAATTTGAGGCGGTGCCGTCCTCGGACGGGCAGCGCACCCAACCGACCGTTGTCGAAATCGCGCCCGAATCAATTGCACGCGAAAGCTCCGCCTCAAGTGCCGCCGGCAGGGCACACACCGCAAACAAGCCACACATCTCCGCCAATACCAAAAGAAGCTGAAGATCCGTCAGATGCCGCGACATGATGAATGTCGTCAGTAGAGGAGACGTAACCAAAAACCCATGCTCCGTTTCCAGCACGGATTCCCTGGGGAGCTCACCAAGAAACAGCCGCTGCCTAATGCTGGCAGGACAAGTCCGTTTGTTTCTCGTCCGAACCAATGTATACAACGGAAAACCGAGCGCGACCGCAGCCGTCGGGTTGCGGGCGAGATCATATCGCTGCCGGTCTTCTTCCGGTCGTGGAAGCGGCGGACACAAAGCGCGGACTTGAGGAGGCAAACGCCAGTACCTAAAAGCTGATATGTCACAAAGTAGATCCTTCATAGGCACAGGAAAACACGAATTTCAACCCAATCAGTCACGCATTGGCGCGAACGCAGCAAAAATGGCGCCGAACGGACTGCCAAGTTTTCAACAGCCCTCCCCAACTGGCCAAAAGCTTGCCGAGAGCTGGACGAAACCCTGTTGAAAACCCCATTTTTTCTCATGTAGAAGCTTTGCGCGGCAAGTGAGTAGACTTTTTTGAACATCCCGAGCAGGCCGGTCATCCTGCTTTTCAAAACCGCAGGTAGATAGCTTGTTACAAAACTGCCTGGTCGCCAAAGTGCTAAAAGTCTACTCACTTAGATTGCAGAGCGCCCCCATTAGCTGCAATTCCAAGGTATTAAGCACTTTTGGACTCAGATCATCATACTGAACAAGAATTTGACTTGAGTTTTCAGGGACAGATGCGCCATCGGCACACCAATAACAGTCACTGATATCGATAAACGGGATACTCGAGCGCGTGAGGGCCCGTGCAAAAGTGCTTCCGCCCGTTCTACGCTCCGCAACCACGATACAGTAAAGGCCCGCGTCTGCATGCTCGATCGAGACTTCCCCTGCCGGAAATGCCTTCCGTACAAGCGCCACTAGGCCATCACGCGCCTCGCGGGCACGAACGCGCACGCGGTTCACATGACGCTCGTAATCACCCGATTCCAGCAAGCGAGCCAATGCAACTTGATCTATGGAGCTAACCGACGAGGCGTAAAAACCAAGGTCGCGCCTAAACCGCTCCATCAGCTCGTCGGGCAACACCATGTACGCTAGGCGCAACGCCGAAGACAGGCTCTTCGAAAACGTGTTGGTGTATATAACCGACTGGGCGGCATCGATCGACGCGAGCGCGGGAATCGGCTTCCCGGCAAGGCGAAACTCACAATCAAAGTCATCTTCGATGAGATACCGACCTGGTCGCTCGGCGGCCCAGCTCAGAAGCGCATAGCGACGCGCAATGCTCGTCACAAGGCCGGTTGGATATTGGTGAGACGGCATCAGGTGAAGTACATCGGTCCCGGTTTTCTGCAGAGCGCTCAAGTCCACCCCCTCATCATCCAACGGGATATGTCGAACTTTGCAGCCCATAGCCTGATAAATGCGCGTCAGACGTAAATAGCCCGGGTCCTCAACGGCATACACCTTGTCAGCGCCAAGCAACTGAACCAACATGGTATCGAGCAGCTGAGCGCCCGCGCCGATAACAATGTTATTGGGGTCGACATTCATACCCCTCGTCCCGCGCAGATGATGAGCAATTGCGCATCGTAGCCGAACGGTGCCCTGTGCCGGTGCGGGCGAAAAGATCTCGCGCTCGTCTTCGGATGTCAGCGTCGCCCGCAGTGCGCTTTGCCAAAGCCGCGCCGCCTCCAAAGCGGAAGGAGAAAGTGCATCGAACAGCTCAACCTGTCCGTTGACATCATGCGCGCTAGGACCAGCAGAGGCGGCATCTCGGTCGATGCCCTCCGCAGCCGAAGCCAAAACCGGTGCATCCGGAAGCTCGCAAGCGTAGTAGCCACGACGCGGCATTGAGCAAATATAGCCCTCGGCAAGTAACTGGCTATATGCATTTTCGATAGTAATGACACTGATTCCCAGATGACTGGCAAAGGCGCGCTTAGACGGCAAATGCTCCCCCGCCGCAATGCGTCCAGCAACAATATCGTCTCGAATTTGCTGGTAAACATACTCATAGAGCGATGCTTCGCCGCGTTTTTCCAAATTGTAGTCAAGCATGAGCCTATCACCTGACCTTATTAAGCCATTCAATCTGGTATTAGTCTGACCTTGTTATTATCTCGAAAACTGAGTATTTCGCCATACCCAGCTCCCCGATAGGATATTCCGTCAAGCAATGCACATGCCAACCAAGGGAGCAACCATGGCAGAACAGAACAGCAAGGCCGACCGCGTCAAACTCAATCGCGAGCTCGCGCAGATGCTCAAGGGCGGCGTCATCATGGACGTTACCACGCCCGAGCAGGCACGCATCGCCGAGGAGGCAGGCGCCTGCGCCGTCATGGCCCTCGAGCGCATCCCGGCCGACATCCGTGCCGCAGGCGGCGTCTCGCGCATGAGCGACCCCAAGATGATCAAGGGCATCCAGGAGGCCGTCTCCATCCCCGTCATGGCCAAGTGCCGCATCGGTCACATCGTCGAGGCGCAGGTCCTGCAGGCCATCGAGATCGACTACATCGATGAGTCCGAGGTTCTCTCCCCTGCCGATGACGTCTATCACATCGACAAGACCCAGTTTGACGTGCCGTTTGTCTGCGGCGCCCGTGATCTGGGCGAGGCGCTGCGCCGTGTTGCCGAAGGCGCCACGATGATTCGCACCAAGGGTGAGCCGGGTACGGGCGACGTCGTTCAGGCCGTGCGTCACATGCGCAAGATCCAAAAGCAGATCCGTGACGTTGTTGCCCTGCGCAACGACGAGCTCTTTGAGGCAGCCAAGCAACTGCAGGTTCCGGTCGAGCTGGTGCGCGAGGTCCATGCCACGGGTAAGCTTCCCGTCGTGAACTTTGCCGCCGGCGGCGTAGCGACCCCCGCCGACGCCGCGCTGATGATGCAGCTGGGCGCCGAAGGCGTGTTTGTCGGCTCGGGCATCTTTAAGAGCGGCGACCCCGCCAAGCGCGCAGCCGCCATCGTCAAGGCCGTGGCAAACTTCACCGATGCCAAGCTCATTGCCGAGCTTTCAGAGGACCTGGGCGAGGCCATGGTGGGCATCAACGCCGACGAGATCGAGATTATCATGGAAGAGCGCGGGCGCTAGTCCAGCAGAAAGGATCGCACATGAGCGATTATGCAGACCAAACGGTCGCCGTGCTGGCGGTCCAAGGCGCTTTTGCCGAGCACGAGGCAAGACTATCCGGGCTTGGCGCACACTGTATTGAGCTGAGGCAGGCGGCTGATTTGAAGCAGGACTTTGACCGTCTGGTACTTCCCGGCGGCGAGTCCACCGTTCAAGGGAAGCTGCTTGATGAGTTGGGCATGCTCGAGGAGCTTCGTGCCCGTATCGCTGAAGGCATGCCCGTCCTGGGCACCTGCGCCGGCTTGATTCTGCTGGCGCGCGACCTTGCCGCCCACGACGATAAGGGGACGCCGCGCCTGGCAACCATGGATGTGCTCGTCGAGCGCAATGCCTACGGCAGGCAGCTCGGCAGCTTTCGCACCAAGGGGCAGGTAGGCGGTATCGACGGTGAGGTGCCGCTGACGTTTATCCGCGCGCCCCGCATCGTCGAAGTGCACGGCGACGCTGAGGCTCTAGCAGAAGTCGACGGCCGTATCGTCGCCGCCCGCCAAGGCAACCAGCTCGGCGTTACCTTTCACCCCGAACTCGACGAGGATACCCGCCTCCACGAGCTCTTCCTCCAAATGTAGGCAGAGTAGAAACGAGCGTGGATTTTCGGGCACATAACAAATGAGAGTAGATAATCTCCCACTTTGAACTTGAATGCAGGCTCAAACCGGGAGATTATCCACTCTCGTGCCATGTAGTCGTTGGAGATGTTCTTAAACGACTAGTCAAACAAGAACGTCCCCAACGACTACCCAAGGAGTGTCCCAAACTGCCGGCAAAAAAGGAACGTCCCTAACTGCCGCATCTGGGCCATGGCAACGCCGATGTTTTGGCAACGACAGACACTATGACCCAATCCGAGGGCACTAAAAAGATAGGAGCCCCCGCTCG
>CABSYH010000075.1:0-7767 GCA_902481965.1 uncultured Collinsella sp. | reverse complement strand
CCTCTACGTCTCGTGGGCTCGGAGATGTGTATAAGAGACAGTCTCAGGTCTTCCAGCTGGGCACCAAGTATTCCGAGGCCATGGGTGCCACCTTTATGGACGAGGACGGCAAGGAGAAGCCGCTCATCATGGGCTGCTACGGCGTTGGTGTGTCCCGCTCGCTCGCTGCCGTCGTGGAACAGCACAACGACGAGCACGGTATCGTCTGGCCGGTCTCCGTTGCCCCGTACGAGGTCGCGGTGATTCCGCTCGATCCCAAGAAGGAGGAGTGCGCTACCGTCTGCGAGCAGATCGTTGATGGCCTGTGCGCCGAGGGTATCGAGGTTGTCGTCGACGACCGCGACGAGCGTCCCGGCTTTAAGTTTGCCGACAACGACCTTATGGGCTTCCCGTATCAGGTCGTTTTGGGTAAGCGTGGCCTTAAGAATGGCACCGTTGAGCTCAAGGACCGTGCCACGGGTGAGCGCGAGGATGTGGCGATCGACGAGGTCGTCGCCAAGGTCGCCGAGCTTGTGAAGGCAGCACGCCGTTAATCGACGATTTCGCTTGTAGTTCGATATACGGGACGGCCCCGCATTTCTCCAGATCGGGGAGATGCGGGGCCGTCCTTTTATCTTGTGGCATCCTCGATATCTAAAAGGAAAACCCCACAGCCCAATGCGAGCTGCGGGGTTTTCCTTGTGCTCCGATGCGAAATAAATCGCTCAGATATTACTGATAATCGACGACGTCGATCCAGTTCTTCAGGAACTCATCGTTCACGTTGCGCTTACGAGCGAGCTCGGAAGCGGCGACGATGCTCGTCCACTGACGCACGACCTGCATGGGCATGTCGGCGCGGTCGCAGTAGAGCTCCAGGTAGGCCTCGGCCTGATCCTTGCTGTTGAGGGCAAAGAGCAGGTAGGTGGTGGCAACGTCGGCAGCAGGGGAGCCCTGGGTGGCGTGTGCCCAGTCGCACACATAGAGCTGGCCGTCGTCGCCGACGATGACGTTGGAGGGGTTGAAGTCGCCGTGGCAGACCTTGAACTCCTTGGTCATGCCGTCCAGACGCTCCTGAAGGTTGTAGCGCGTGGTGGCATTGAGCTGATCAAGGCTGTCGATCATGCGGGCGTACTTGTCGCGCTGACGGTTGAGCAGCGGGGAGGTGTAGCCGTGGATCTCGATCTGGAGGTCGACGAACATCTCGAGGTACTCACCAAAGCGCTGGGGCTCGGCAGTCATCTTCTCGGCAAGGGTGGTGCCCGGAACCTTCTCGGTCACGAGCGCCCAGCCGTTGGCGTTCTCGAGCTGGGAAACCTCGAGCGCCTTGGGGCTGCGGATGCCGCACTCATTGATGCGGGCAAGATTCAAAGCCTCGTTGAACACGTCGGAGACGGGCTTGGTCTCGTTAAAGACCTTGACGATCTTGTCGCCCAGGTCGTAAACGACCTTGTTGCCACGGCGGACGAGCTCGGTCTTGGAATCGGGTAGCAGCATGGTTGCATCCTTTCAACGATGCGGTAGAAGCGACGGCGGGGGTGTGTGAAACACCCGTGCACCCCCGCCGTTAAAAACCGTGCTAAAACTAGCAGACGGCGTAGTCCTGGGGCTCGCGGCCGTAGTAGGCGTCCAGGTAGAGCTCCTTGATCTCGCTCATGAGCGGGTAGCGCGGGTTAGCGCCGGTGCACTGGTCGTTGAATGCCTGCTCGGTCATCTCGTCGAGGGTGTCGAGGAAGTACTTCTCGTCAACACCGTACTCAGCGATGGTGTGCTTGACACCGATGAAGTCGCAGAGCTCGGTGAGCTTGGTGATGAAGTTCTCGAAGACCTCACGGTCGTCCTTGCCGTCGATGCCGCAGTAACGAGCCATCTCGGCGTAGTTGTGCAGCGCGTTGGGGTAAGGATACTGAGAGAAGGTTCCCATCTTGACAGGAGCCTCGGCGGCGTTGTAACGCATGACGCGGGTCAGGATGACTGCGTTTGCGAGGCCGTGGGGCAGATGGTGGAAAGCGCCGAGCTTGTGGGCCATGGAGTGGTTGAGGCCCAGGAAGGCGTTACCGAATGCCATACCGGCCATGCAGGATGCGTTGTGCATCTCCTCGCGAGCGTGCGGATCCTTGGCACCGTTGGTGAAGGAGCTCGGGAGGTTCTCGAAGACGAGCTTTGCGGCGCGCTCGGAGAGGCCCTTGGTGTAATCGGAAGCCATGATGGAGACGTAGGACTCGATGGCATGGGTCATGACGTCAATACCGGAAGCTGCGGTGAGGCCCTTCGGGGCGGTCATGCAGTTGTCAGCGTCGACGATTGCCATGTTGGGGAGCAGCGCGTAGTCGGCGAGCGGCCACTTGATGCCGGTCTCCTTGTCGGTGATGATGGCGAACGGCGTGCACTCGGAGCCAGTGCCCGAAGAGGTCGGGACGGCGACGAAGTAAGCCTTCTTGCCCATCTCGGGGAAGGTGAAGATACGCTTGCGGATGTCCATGAAGTCCATGGCCATGTCCTCGAAGTTCGCCTCGGGGTGCTCGTACATCATCCACATAATCTTGCCGGCGTCCATTGCGGAACCGCCGCCGACGGCGATGATGACATCCGGCTCGAAGAGCGTCATCTGCTTGGCGCCGCGACGTGCGCACTGCAGGGAGGGATCGGGCTCAACGTCGTAGAAGCAGTCGTGAGCGATGCCCATCTCATCGAGCTTGGCCTCGATGGCGCGGGTATTGCCATTCTTGAAGAGGAACTGGTCGGTAACGATGAAGGCGCGCTTCTTGCCCATTACGGTGCCGAGCTCGTCGAGTGCGACGGGCGTGCAGCCCTTCTTGAAGTAGACCTTCTCGGGTGCGCGGAACCACAGCATGTTCTCGCGGCGCTCTGCCACGGTCTTGACGTTGATCAAGTGCTTCACCCCAACGTTCTCGGAGACGGAGTTGCCACCCCAGGAGCCGCAGCCCAGGGTTAGAGACGGCTTCATGCCGAAGTTGTAGAGGTCACCGATGCCGCCGTGCGAGGACGGGGTGTTGATGACGATGCGGCAGGCCTTCATGACGTGCTGGAACTTAGCGATCTTCTCGCTCTGTGCCGGGTGCACGTAGAGAGAGGCGGTGTGGCCCGGGCCACCTGCGAGGACGAGGTGCTCTGCCTTGTCAACGGCCTCCTGGAAGTCCTTGGCGTGATACATAGCGAGGACCGGGGAGAGCTTCTCGTGGGAGAACTCTTCCTTCTCGGGATCGGTGGAGGTGACCTCGGCGATCAGGATCTTGGTCTTGGCGGGAACCTCGATGCCGGCGAGCTCGGCGATCTTGGCGGCAGCCATGCCGGGGATGCGGTGATCGAGAGCGCCGTTCTTGAACATGGCGGCACGCAGGGCCTCCATCTCGGCACCCTGCTTGACGAAGTAGCAGCCGCGCTTCTGGAACTCGGCCTTGACCTGGTCATAGATGGTGTCGATGACGGTCACGGACTGCTCGGAAGCGCAGATCATGCCGTTGTCGAAGGTCTTGGAGTGGATGATGGAGTTGACGGCGAGCTTGATGTCCGCGGTATCGTCGATGATGACCGGGGTGTTGCCGGCGCCGACGCCGAGTGCGGGCTTACCGGAGGAGTAAGCAGCCTTGACCATGCCCGGGCCACCGGTGGCGAGGATGATGTCGACGTCGCGCATGACCATGTTGGTCAGCTCGATGGAGGGGACATCAACCCAGCCGATGATGCCCTCAGGAGCACCGGCCTTGACAGCTGCGTCGAGAACGAGCTTGGCGGCGGCGATGGTGCACTTGGCGGCTGCCGGGTGCGGGGAGATGATGATGGCGTTACGGGTCTTCAGGCAGATGAGCGTCTTGAAGATGGCCGTGGAGGTCGGGTTGGTGGTCGGGATGACAGCGCCAACGATACCGATCGGCTCGGCGACCTTGGTGATGCCGTAAGCGTCGTCGCGCTCGATGACACCGCAGGTCTTGGTGTTCTTGTAAGCGTTGTAGATGTACTCAGCGGCGTAGTGGTTCTTGATGACCTTGTCCTCGAGAACGCCACGGCCGGTCTCCTCGATGGCGAGCTTGGCCAAAGGAATACGAGCCTTGTTGGCGGCCATAGCAGCCTCGTAGAAGATCTTGTCTACCTGCTCCTGAGTGTACTCAGCGAATTTAGCCTGGGCCTCACGCATAGATTTGAGTTTGGCCTCAAGCGCCTCCACGTTGTCCACGATGGCGGGAGTAGTGTTTTCCGGTGACTTTTTCACCATTTGTGTCTCCTTGCGATCGGAGATTTACCCTACGTCTTGCATGATAGCAAGAAATTATTCGGCGAGCGGTCAGATTCCTGTAAAAGGCACACTAAAACGCTTCAATATACTGAAGCGTTTTAACTAAACTTTCCTATAGCATCGCCCCACTCATTGGGGACAGGCTTACATGAGTGCTTTCGCTTATGTAAACCTGTCCCCAATGAGTGCAAAAAGGCGCACTCCGTGGGGGAGGGCGCCTTTGGTAAGTTCTATATGAACGCGAGGTCTTTGACCCGGAGAGTCCGAGGTACTTGTTGGTAAGACCTTATTTAGGAGCGCGCAACCTTGCCGGACTTGAGGCAGGTGGAGCAAACGTTCATCTTGCGACGGTGACCGTCGACGACGACGTAGACGCGCTGGATGTTGGGGCGGAACTTACGGTTGGTGACGCGGTGAGAGTGGCTGATGGAGCGACCGGCAACGGGGTGCTTACCGCAAACTTCGCAAACTTTGGACATAACTGACCCTCCTTGGGCGACAAACGAACATGTCGCGTTAACAAACAAGCCTGAACTATAGCACAGAAGCAGCTCCCTGTGCGTAATCTACACAGAGATATTTCTCTTTTGGCGATAGTGCTCACGCCACGGCCCTGGACGTAGATCCGATTTGCGTGCAGCAGAGGGGATTATGCCAGCTCGTGCGTACGTTTTCAAGCTCGTCCCACAAATATATATAGGTTTATTGAGCATTGGGCTCCGTTTACGGATTGCTCTGTATTTATGCTCGCAATTAAGTTCGAGGTTGGCTACACTATCCCTTGACCATTAAAGGGGTACGAGATACCCACATGGAATTACATAGCTGCCAATGAGCAGCCCTTCCTGTGGGTGTCTGGTCCGCTTTGAGCGGTCGGGCATCTATTTTTTTGACTGTGTCAGCAGTCAAGACATGTGAGGAAGGAGATCGATGGGCACGACTTCCCCCAAGGCGGTCATCATGGACGAGACCGCCGTCAATCGAGCGATGACCCGCATCGCGCACGAGATTCTCGAGCGCAACGAGGGCTGTGAAGACCTCGCTCTGGTCGGCATCGTCACGCGCGGCGACCTTCTGGCAAAGAAGCTCGCCGAGGAGATCAAGGAGATTGAGGGCGTCGAAGTTCCGCTCGGCAGCCTCGACATCAGCTTCTACCGCGATGACTATGCGACCAATTTCGCTCCCGCGATCCACGCTACCAACATTCCCTTCAGCGTCGACGGCAAGCGCGTCGTGCTGGTGGACGACATCCTGTACACGGGCCGTACCATTCGCGCCGCTCTGGACGCCGTCATGGATCTGGGCCGTCCGAGCCGCATTGAGCTGGCAGTTCTCGTTGACCGCGGTCACCGCGAGCTTCCCATCTCGCCGGACTTTGTCGGCAAGAACGTTCCCTCGTCGCACGAGGAGAACGTGCACCTATATATGAAGGAAGTCGACGGCCGTACCGCTGTCGAGATCAACGACGTCGCGCCGGGCTCCCATGTGGGTTCTGCGCCGCTGGGAGGTGAGTAGTACCGTGGCGTTCAACCATAAGCACCTGATCGACATTACCGAGTACTCCGAAGAGGACATCAAGCTCATCCTCGAGACCGCCAAGGCGTTCTCCGAGGTCAACGAGCGTGCGATCAAGAAGGTCCCCACGCTCAAGGGCAAGACCATCGTCAACATGTTCAACGAGCCCTCGACGCGCACCCGCAGCTCCTTCGAGCTCGCCGAGAAGCGTCTTTCGGCCGACAGCCTCAACTTTGGCGGCTCCTCGACCTCCACGGTCAAGGGCGAGAGCCTCGTCGATACCGTCGAGACCCTCAACGCCTATAAGATCGACTGCATCGTCGTGCGCGACAAGCACGCCGGCGCGCCCTACATCGTCACGCAGAACTCGCCCGCGAGCGTCATCTGCGCCGGTGACGGCAAGCACAACCACCCCACGCAGGCCCTGCTCGACCTGTACACCATTTGGCAGCACAAGGGTGACTTCCATGGTCTGAAGGTCGCCGTTGTCGGCGATATCTCCCACTCCCGCGTGTGCGGCTCGCTGATCCCCGCCCTTAAGATCATGGGCTGCGAGACCTACGCCGTCGCTCCTGGCACGCTGCTGCCGCCGGCGCCCGAGGTCCTGGGCTGCGACCACGTGACGAGCGACCTCGATTCCGTCCTGCCCGAGCTGGACGTCGTCTACATGCTGCGCGTGCAGCAGGAGCGCCTCGAGGGTGCCCCGTTCCCCACGATTCGTGAGTATCACAAGCTCTTCGGTCTGACCAAGGACCGCGAGAAGCTCATGAAGCCCGATGCGATCATCTGCCACCCGGGCCCCATCAACCGCGGCGTCGAGTTCGACTCCTACATGGCCGACCACCCGCAACGCTCCGTCATCCTGGAGCAGGTCTACGCTGGCATCTGCGTGCGTATGGCTATCCTGTATCTGCTGCTTGGAGGTGCCGATAATGGCCTTGCTTCTTAAGAATGCCCACGTCGTCGATCCGTCTGTCGAGCTTGACGGTGTCGTCGACGTCCTGATCGACGGTGACAAGATCGCCGAGGTCGGTGAGAACCTCGCCGCCGAGGGAGCCGAGGTCCGCGACCTTTCCGGCAAGTATCTCGTCCCCGGCCTGGTGGATATGCACGTACATCTGCGCGAGCCTGGCTACGAGGTCAAAGAGGACATCGAGAGTGGCACCCGCGCTGCTGCCAAGGGCGGCTTCACTGGCGTGTGCGCCATGCCGAACACCGATCCCGTCACCGATAACGGCACCGTCGTGGAGTTCGTTAAGTCCCGCGCTGCCGAGGTCGGTCACTGCCGCGTCTATCCGTCGGGCGCCATGACCCGCGGTCTTAAGGGCGAGGCCATGTCCGAGATGGGCGATATGGTCGCCCACGGCGCCGTCGCCTTCACCGACGACGGTCGTGGCGTGCAGGGCGCGGGCATGCTCCGTCGCTGCATGGACTACGGCAAGATGTTCGGCAAGGTCTTTATGAGCCACTGCCAGGACGAGGATCTGGTCGGCCATGGCCAGATCAACGAGGGCAAGGTCTCGACCCGTCTGGCCCTCGAGGGCTGGCCGGCCGCCGGCGAGGAGCTTCAGATCGCCCGCGACATCGAGATTGCCAAGCTGACCGGTGCCAAGCTGCACATCCAGCACATCTCCACCGCTCACGGCCTCGAGCTTGTGCGTGCCGGTAAGGCCGCCGGTGTCCAGGTAACCTGCGAGGCCACCCCGCACCACATGTTCCTGACCGAGAACGACTTGGACGAGACCTACAACACCTCGCTCAAGGTCAATCCGCCGCTGCGCACCGACGAGGACGCCGAGGCCATCCGTCAGGGCGTCATCGACGGTACCGTCGACGTGATCGTTACCGATCACGCTCCGCACACCCCGTGGGAGAAGGCCCGCGAGTTCGAGCTCGCACCCTTTGGCATGATCGGCCTCGAGACCTCGCTGTCGCTCGTGCTCACCGAGCTGGTCAACACGGGCAAGATGCTGTCTCTTATACACATCTCCGAGCCCACGAGACGTAGAGGAATCTCG
>CABSYH010000074.1:0-7832 GCA_902481965.1 uncultured Collinsella sp. | reverse complement strand
AGCCAGATGATAGACGCGGTGTGGCTCGTGCTTGCTGCCCGCGCGGCGCGGGTCTTGGCGAAGGACCTCGACCAAGCCGGGGAGCTTTGCGGGCGGGACCATATCCTGCAGTGCTTGCGGAAACTCAACATCGAGCTCTTGCCACGGAGCATCCTCGATCCAGCCTCCGGTCGCATCCGGGTGGCAGTCCGCAAACGGAATGTAGGGCTTGATGTCGTAGATGGGCGTGCCGTCGCGCAGGTCGGCCCCCAACACATGGATGATGGGACCATCGTCGGTAAGCTCCACGCGGTCGAGCTTGATGCAGGTGAGCCCGATGGGATTAGGGCGAAACGGACTGCGTGTGGCAAACACGCCCACGCGTTCGGCTCCACCCAGACGCGGCGGGCGCACGGTTTTCGACCATTTTGCGTTGGTGCCGGACCTGTCCTGCGTTTTGGCATCGGCGGCTATGTCCTTAGCCGTGCCGCCGGGCGTTCCGTTTTCGAAGCGCCACAGCAGCCATAGGTGAGAGAAGGAGTCCAGGCCCTCAACCGCTGCGTTGGAGGCAAATTCCGGCTCAAAGACGATGCGTCCCTGCAGATGAGGCGCCAAAAAGCTGTTGCGCGGAATGCCGAACTTCTGCGGCAGGTCGGTATGTATGTGTGCGATAGGTTCCATGCCGGTCATTGTACGGTATGGAGGTGTGGGGCGTTGCGCGCAATTCTTCGCCGCGGTCGCCCGTCGTGCAACCAACGGTTGCTTGGAAGGGCACCTGCTGCCGCGTATGCTTAAGCCATCAACCAGCAGAAAGGAGCCGCTATGGCCTTTGCAGAAAAGCTCATTGCCATCCGTCGCGCCCATCACCTTACCCAAGAGCAGCTCGCCGCCAAGCTCTTCGTTACACGCCAAGCCGTCAGCCGTTGAGAGCGCGGCGAAGTCACCCCGGGCATCGACATGATGAAGCTCATCGCTGCCGTGACCGGCGAGCCCCTGTCTCATCTGCTCGAAATGCCCGAGCACTATTGCCAGAGCTGCGGCATGATACTCACGCCCGGCGACTGCGGCACCGACGCCACGGGCGCCACGACCGATCATTACTGCAAGTGGTGCTACGACCACGGCCAGTACACCTACGACACCACGATGGAGGCAATGATCGAGGACTGTGCCCCGCGCCTGGCGCAAAACACCGGCATGTCGCTCGACGAAGCCGTCTCGCTCATGGGCGCCGTCCTGCCGCAACTGGAGCGCTGGCGCACCGTGCAGGAAAACGAGGAGCGCTACGGTGCCGAAGCGCGTGCGCGCTATGGCGATGAGGTTATCGATGCCGCAAACGAAACGTTACTGGACATGGATCCTCAGACATGGAACGACATGAAGGAACTTGAACGCGCGATTCTGGGTCAGCTCTCGATTGCCATGGGCGACGGCGATGCGGACGGAAGCGAGGCTCGCAGGCTTGTCGCGATGCATCGTCGCTGGATTGCTCTCAACTGGGGATGCGAGCCCCAAGACGAAGCGTATCTGGGCCTCGCCCACGGCTATCTTGCCGACCAGCGCTTTGTTGACTACTACGACAAGCCCTGCGGCACCGGAGCCACGGCGTTTCTGGTCCAGGCCATCGAGTCGTCGCTGGCCCGCGCATAGACCGCGGCGGCTTTGGGTATTTCAATCAAAACCTCAACCGATTGGAGACCTATGGCTACTGATCCTGAGCTCACGCTGTACGTTATGACCGGCTGCCCGTACTGCATAAAGGTCAAGCGTTTCCTTGCCGATAACGGCGTGACCATTCCCGAGCGCAATATCTCGACCGATACCGAAGCCGAGCAGACGCTCATCGCCGTCGGCGGAAAACGCCAGGTTCCCTGCCTGTTCATCGACGGCAAGCCACTCTACGAGTCGAGCGATATCATCGCGTGGGCACAGAAGAACCTGCTCTAGCGTTCTATTGCGGTCGGCTGGCCCCAACCCATACGACCCAAACATGTACACCAGCATCCAAAATCGACATTTTTCGACATCTTTGGATGCTGGTGTACAGTTTTTTGCAGGGGTAGTCATTGGGGACGTTCTTAAATGACTGGTTGTTTGAGACGGTCGGTGGCGCGCGCAGACGTGGTGTAAGAGTGTCCTGAGGTCCGTCGCTGCAAGCCCCGATGTTACTCCTTCTTGAGGCCGCGCTTCTCGACTATCTCGTCCACTATCTCCCTGGCGCGCCGCCCGAGCGCGCGGCGCCTCCCCTCTGTCGGGGCCGGCCTGTCCGCGGGCTCGGCGAAGCCCTCGGCGGCCGAGGCCTCGGAGAACACGCGCTGCCGGGACCACTGCCCCTCGGTCTCCATGAGGCTCGCGCACGTCAGGCGCAGCATCGACTCCCTCGAGGGGAAGGACTGCACGACCCTGTAGCGGCGCTTGATCTCGCGGTTGGCGCGCTCCTGGACGTTGTTGGTGCGGAGCTTGGCCCAGTGCGCCCTGGGGAAGGCCGTGAACGCCAGCGCGGAGTCCTCGGCCTGCTCGAAGACCTCGCCGGCCCTGGCGGACACCGACGCCACCCAGGGCGCCGCCTCGGCCCACACGCAGCGCGCGAGGTCGGGGTCGTCCTGGTAGACCGCGGCGTGCACGAGGTCCCTGACGGCCGCCTTGGAGTCCTCGGGCCTGCCCGAGCAGGCGCTCTGGAGGTTGCGCTGCAGGTGCGTCACGCAGCGCTGCCAGGCGCAGCCCTGGAACAGGCGCGAGACGGCGGCCACGAGCCCGGCGTGGCTGTCGGAGACCACGAGGCGAACGCCGGCCAGCCCGCGCTCGCGCAGCCCGCCGAGGAATGCCGCCCAGGAGTCCTCGCTCTCGGTGTCGACCACGTCGCAGCCCAGGAAGTGCTTGCGCCCGTCGGCGCCCAGCCCGATCGCGGTCACGACGCCCTGCGAGACGACCGACGAGCCGACCCTGCAGCTCATGTAGGTGGCGTCGAGCCACAGGTAGCAGCACGGCGTGCCCGAAAGGTCGCGGCGGCGGAACTCCGCCACCTCGGCGTCGAGGTCGGAGCAGAGGCTCGAGACCTCCGAGCTCGACAGCGAGGATATGCCCAGCTTGGACGCCACGCGCTCGACCTTGCGGGTGGACACGCCGCACACGTACATCTCCTGCACGATGGCGGCCACCGAGGTGTCGACGCGCGACCATCGCGCGAGCATGCCCTCGGGGTAGTAGGTGCCGTGCCTGAGCTTGGGTATCTCGAGCTCCACGTCGCCCACGGCGGTCTTGAGCGACCTGGGGCGGTAGCCGTTGCGGCTGTTCTCCCTGCCGTCGCTGCGCTCGTTGCGGCTCGCGCCGCACATCTGCTGGGCCTCGGAGTCCATCAGTGCGTTCATCACGCCGCCCAGCACCCTGCACGCGAACTCGCGCGCGTCGCCGCACTCCTGCCAAAGCCTCGCCGCCTCGAGGGCCTCGTCGCGACCGAGGCGCAGTACACTCTCTTCTTGGGGCATCGCCTTTCCTTCCATTCGTCACCTTCATTACTCCAACGACGAATTCTAGGCGGTGTCCCCTCCCTTTCAAGAAAGGGCGGAGGCGGGGCATGCCCCGCCTCTTACACCACATCTCTGTGCGCTACCAGACGGTCTTTGGATTATGGCTGTTTGAGGCCATCTGACATCTCTGGAAAGGGCTCCTTAGAGGACCGTGCTCAAAAAATGGCAAATATGAGTACTGCTACTTGTTTAGTAACAGCGATTTTAATCATTTCAGGGATCATTCAACGCCCCAAGCGCCCGCAGACGGCGTTATTCCTCCCCATATGTTCAATAAAAGAGACGCCTAATGGTATTAAATCTCATCAGGGACCTCATTTTTGAACAAAATAAATGCAACCATAATGGCAACAGTACTCATATTTGCCCTTTTTTGCACACAAACCTCCAGAATAGTCGTTAGGGACGACTCAAAATGGCAATTCCGGCACTTAGACGCTCTCTTCTTGAATGACTAGTTGTTAAAGAACACTCAGCGACTACTCCAATTCGCGACACACTGTGTCGCGAATTGAGCTGTTCTCACCACCGAAGACCGGTGAAAGCTCCTGGCCAGAATCTCGATAGTTTGTTAAAGTGCCCCCTCTGCAGGTTCAATGAGCGCTCATGTTCCAGACTGGAAAGCGAAGAAATAGCGAAGCCATCGATGCTCATTTCCTATCGAAAAAACTAGTCAATACACGTTAATTAGTTTGATAAACTGCTTGTATTTTTGTCTACAAAACTGTATACAAAAAGAGATTCCGAGAACCAGCGCTCGACATTATGTCAATCGATAGGAGGCGCTATGGACGCTAAGCAGCTCGAAAAGATGATGGGATTTGCCCCCGGAGAGTTGGAGAAAGCCGCGGAGGCATACGAAAAAGATGAGTGGCCGAAGGGTCGCACCATCAAGCTGGGAAGACCGCCGATCTCTGATGAGCCAAGCGTTGTTTTATCGGCACGTGTGGGTGAGTCGGTTCTTGATGCGTTTGATGCAAAAGCAAAGCGCCATGGGCAGACACGCACAGAGCGACTCAGGGAGCTCATCACGATCGATGCAATGATTGCCTAGTTATCCACCGAGCCCAAAGACGTACGCCAGCATCCAAAGTCGACATTTTTCGACATCTTTGGATGCTGGCGTACGGTATTTTGCAACATAGTCATTCGGGACGTTCTTTTAAATGACTAGTCGTTAAAGTGCGTCCCCAACGACTAACTAGCCGTGGAAGCGGGCTATGGGCGCAAGTGGCTGTTCGCGAAAGACGCGCTCGACGGCGGCGCGGTATTCGTCGACCTTTTTGGTCTTACGCACGAGTTTGTGAACGGTAGCGGGGTCGGCGAAGGCGCATTTGGCATAGAACCACCACTCCTTCATGCGAAAGACCGCATTGCCGCCAATCTCTTCTGCATAGGCCGCAAACAGCGTGTCGTGGAAGCGCTGCAGCTCAGCAGCCGTTGCAGCAGGGCCACCCTTGACCATGCGAGCGAGCGCGGGATTCGCAAGCAAGCCACGCCCCAGCATTACATGGCGCGTGCCGGGATAGGCCTCCACCAGCGCGTCCATATCCTCAAGATCGAAAATGTCGCCGTTATAGGCCACGGGGAACGGCGCGCGTTCCAGCGTCTCGCCGTAAAACTCCTTGCGCGGCGATCCCGTATAGCGATCCTTTTGCACGCGCGGGTGCACGATCAGCTCTGCCAACGGCATGCGGCAATACAGATCGAGCACACGCTCGTATTCGTCGTCGCTCTCAAGCCCCAGCCTGGTCTTGACCGATACCGGTAACGGTGACCGCTCGCACACATCGCTCAAGAACACCTCGAGCTCGTCGAGGTTGCGCAGAAAGCCCGAGCCCTTGCCCTTGGCGACAACCGTACCCGAGGGGCAGCCAAGGTTGAGATTGACCTCGCGGTAGCCCATGTCGGCGAGCACCTGTGCCGCCCACACAAACTCGTCCGCATTCTTGGACATCAGCTGAGGCACTACGTTGAGCCCCTGGTTATTGGCAGGATCGATCTCCTTAAACGCCTTGCCGCCAAAGCGGTTTCCCACCCGCGGCGGCGGCAAAAACGGCGTGTAATAACAATCGAGCGCACCGAAGCACTCCGCATGCACGCGACGAAACACATGCCCGGTAATTCCCTCCATGGGGGCCAACGATAGAATCATCAACATCTACTCTCAGATCAATGCGGTAAAGGGACTGCCCCCTTGTCACATCCTATTCAAACGGTTCAGAAACTCTTCGCAGGCACGGGAACGCAGGCGATATTTTTTCCATACCAGATACGACGCAATGGTAAGCGGCGGCTCAAATGGGACAAAACGCAAATCGCTGCCTTCATCTATCTGCAGCAAGTTTCCAATGCTAACCGCACACGCAGCGCCCGAACGCACCAGATGTGACGCGTTACCGATCAGGTCGAAATGTCCCACGATATTGAGTTCATCGACGCTAAGAACGCCACTCGACCACGCTTCTAAGTCCAGCGCTCGATTCGAGGTGCGCGAACTCACCAGCAGCGGCATATTCGCCACGTCCGCAGGCGTCAGCACGTCCCGGCCGCCCCATGGACCGCTCGCGGCAACAACGGCACCGGCTCGATCCGCCTCGGGCATACGAATCCATTCGTATTTCTCGACGTTAACGGGCTCCAGCAACAACGCAAAGTCGAGCAGGCCTCGCTCCAAACGCTCCTCCACCGCATCGGCGTTACCGGTATAGAGCTCAATCGTCACTCCGGGATAATTCCGATGCAGCTCTGTAAAGGCATCGAGCACTAGCCGCATCGATTTGGTTTCGCCGGCGCCGATGCGAATAACGCCCGCAATACCGAGCTCCCGATCAGCCAACTCCAGCTCGGTCTGCTCCACCAGCAAGACGATCTCCTCGGCGCGCTGGCGCAGGCGCATGCCATCGCTCGTAAGCACACACGATCGATTCGTGCGCTCGAACAGCTCCACGCCCAGCTCGCGCTCAAGATCGGCAATCTGACGTGACAGCGTAGGCTGCGTCACGTGCAGCACATTTGCCGCCTCGGACATATTTTCCTCACGCGCCACTGCCAAAAAGTAACGCAAAGTCCGTAGCTCCATTGCACCTCAACTCAACCAAGCAATTCCGCTTGCCAGCCATTCGATATTCGTATACCCAGTAAGTCGATATAAGCAATATACATCATCAGCATATCAACGTACGCTGTAGTCATCCCCTCAAGAACAAGGAGAACGGCATGCAGTACACAACCCTTGGCCATTCCGGCATCAAAGTCTCTAAACTCTGCCTGGGAGGCATGAGCTTTGGCGAACCCAGCCCCGACTTTCATCAATGGACCATCGGGCCCGACGACACACGCGCCGTCATCAAACGCGCACTCGACACCGGAATCAACTTTATCGATACCGCGAACTGCTACAGCTTTGGCACGAGCGAAGAGTACATAGGCGCCGCCCTGCGCAATCTGGGCATCGCTCGCGAGAGCGTCGTGCTGGCCAGCAAGGTTCACTTCAACGAAGGCGGCCTTTCCGCCGACGCCATCAAACGCGAGATCGAAGGCTCGCTCAAGCGCTTGGGCACCGACTACCTAGACCTCTACATCATCCACCGCTTCGATTACGACGTTCCCATGGAAGAGACCATGGAAGCGCTCAACGACCTGGTGCGCGAGGGCAAGGTTCGCGCGCTCGGCGCCAGCGCCATGTATGCCTACCAGCTGCACAACCTGCAGATCGTCGCACGCGACCACGGATGGATGGCCTTTACGAGCATGCAGTGCCACTACAACCTGCTGTACCGAGAGGACGAGCGGGAGATGATTCCGGTGTGCCGCCAGTTTGACATGGCCCTTACGCCATACAGCCCCATGGCGTCGGGACACCTCTGCCGCCCCACATGGGAAAGCTCGAGCATGCGTGGCACCACCGACATGACCATGGCCAGCAAGTATGACCATGACCGTGCCATCGACATGCCCATCGTTGAGCGCGTGGCCAAGGTTGCCGCCGATCACGACGTGCCGATGCCGCAGATTGCGCTGGCATGGCACTGGGCGCGTGGCGTCGAGGCGCCCATCGTGGGTTGCTCCAAGCCCGAGCGCGTCGATGACGCCGTGGCCGCGCTCGACATAACGCTCTCCCCCGCCGAGGTTGACTTCCTCGAAGAGCCCCATCAACCGCACGCGCTCGTTGGTCCCAAAGCCCGTCCCGGCGAAAAGCCGCTTGCCGGTAGCACCAAAGCCAAAGTCAAAACCACAAAGTGACGACATGGACGACAACATCATCGATGGCCTACACCTGTCTCTTATACACATCTGACGCTGCCGACGAATAGAGAGGTGTAG
>CABSYH010000073.1:0-7859 GCA_902481965.1 uncultured Collinsella sp. | reverse complement strand
CCTCTCTATTCGTCGGCAGCGTCAGATGTGTATAAGAGACAGGGGCAGGGCCTTGCCACCTACCGCGAGCTCATACGCAATATATCGACCAAGACGCGCCCCGAGGGCGGTGCGCTCAACCTTATTCTTGATCGCTGGGTCGCCTCGTACGCCGACGTCGACGAGTCGGTCGTCAATGCCCAACTGGCCCCGCTCGAGGAAATGGTCCACGGCTTCGACTTCACCCGCATGCTCCGCCGCTATCGCACGGCCGTATCCGAGGGCGACGAAGAAGCCATGAGCCGCGTGACCAAATGGATCCGCGGCGAATACCGTACCAAGAGCGAGGCTCGCGCCGAGCTGGGCTCCTCGACCATCATCAGCGATGACGACTGGTACGACTACGTTAAGCTCATCGCGCGTTTTTTGGTCTGCAGCGGCTACAAGGGTATGTTGGTGCTCATCGACGAGCTCGTGAATCTGTATAAGATTCCCAACGCGATCACGCGCCAGTACAACTACGAGAAGATCCTGACCATGTACAACGACACACTCCAGGGCAAGGCGCAGTACCTGGGCATGATCATGGGCGGCACGCCAACCTCCATCGAAGACCGCCGCCGCGGCGTGTTCTCCTACGAGGCCCTGCGCAGCCGACTCGCTCAAGGCCGCTTTGCACGCGAGGACCTTAAGGACATGCTCGCGCCCATCATCCGTCTGCAGCCACTCGCCTACGAGGAGCTGCTGGTGCTGATCGAAAAACTCATGCAAATTCACGCCGGCTACTTTGGCTGGACGCCCACGCTTACCGAGAACGACTTGGTGGACTTCCTCAAGATCGAGTTCGGTCGTGTGGGAGCCGACACACATCTGACGCCGCGTGAAGTCATTCGCGACTTTATCGAGCTGCTCGACATCCTATGCCAAAACCCCGACGCCAACGTAGCCGAGCTGCTGCAAAGCGTCGGCGGCGACGCGCTGGTGCCGGCAGCAGCAACAGGCGACACCGGCACCGCAGGCGGCGACCGTAACTTCGCCGAATTCACCATCTAACCTGCCAAAAAGGGACAGGTTTATTTTGGCAGGTTTTATCTGGGCGAACGTTGAGACTGTAATGCAGCAAGCCGTTGCCAGCCGCGTTGAGAGATTCGTTTTTGAGAGGAGGCCCCGTGAACACCTTTGACCGCTACGCCCCGTTTATCCAAGACTTCATCTACTCCCACGATTGGGAGAGCCTGCGCTCTATCCAGGTTGCGGCGGCAGACGCCATCTTTAACACACAAGACAATGTGCTCCTAACGGCATCCACAGCTTCCGGCAAAACCGAAGCGGCCTTCTTTCCCATCCTGACCGAGTTTTGGGAGAACCCGCCCGCAAGCGTTGGTGCCCTCTACATTGGCCCCCTCAAGGCACTCATCAATGATCAGTTCGTCCGTCTCAATGACCTGTGCGGAGAGGCCGATATCCCTGTCTGGCACTGGCATGGCGATGTCTCGCAGTCGCACAAGGCTAAGCTCATCAAAAAACCGAACGGCATCTTGCAGATTACGCCCGAGTCACTCGAGGCGCTCTTAATCCATAAGCACATGGCAATCCCTCGTATGTTCTGCGACCTGCGCTATGTGGTTATCGACGAGGTTCATTCGCTCATGCGCGGCGACCGCGGCGGTCAGACGCTCTGCCTTATCGAGCGCCTCTCGCGCATGGCGGGCGTGCAGCCCCGCCGCATCGGCCTTTCTGCCACCATCGGCGACCCCGAGCGCACGGGCGCCTTTCTCTCACAGGGAACAGGACGCGATTGCATCATCCCCCGCTTTGAGGAACCGCGCCGCGTGTGGCGCATCTCCATGGAGCACTTCTACAACTCGGGTCCCCAGGCACAGCAGCGGGGATTCGAGAGCACGGGTCCACAAGAAGCCGAGATGCTTGCTTGCGAGCGTATTGAGCCGGCGGCGCCCGCGGCGCTGCCGGCTGGCGCCCAAGACGTGCGCCACAGCGGACAGCTTACACAGGAGGAACGCCGTCAACGTCGTGAGCGGGCACGGGGCAAGGCCGCTCCCAAAGACCGTCGCACTTCCTCGGCCCCCGAGGGCGAAGTCGACATCCCACGAGCGACCGAGCAGGCGCTTCTCAACCCCACCGACACGGCGCCCGACAACGCCGACCCCGGTATGGGCTATATCTTTGAGCATACGCGCGGCCGCAAGTGCCTGGTCTTTGCCAACTCGCGTGAAGAGGCAGAGGCCGTGTGTTCCATGCTGCGCAGCTACTGCGAAAGTCGACACGAGCCCGACCGCTTTCTCATCCATCACGGCAACCTTTCGGCATCGCTGCGCGAGACGGCCGAGGAGCTCATGCGCGACGAGGAGCAGGCGCAGACAACCGTCACCACCTCTACGCTGGAGCTCGGTATCGATATCGGCCGCCTGGAGCGCGCGTTCCAGATCGATGCGCCGTTTACCGTCAGCTCCTTTTTGCAGCGAATGGGCCGCACGGGACGCCGCGACCTTCCGCCCGAGATGTGGTTTGTCATGCGCGAGGAAGAGCCCGAACCGCGCACGATGATGCCCGAAACCATTCCATGGAAGCTCCTGCAGGGTATCGCGCTCGTACAACTCTATCGCGAGGAAAAGTGGGTCGAGCCGCCCGAGCTCGATCGACTCCCCTACAGCCTGCTCTATCACCAGACTATGTCGACCCTCGCCAGCACCGGCGAGCTCACGCCGGCCGAACTTGCCCAGCGCGTGCTCACGCTCAGCTATTTCCATCGCATCTCGGCCGATGACTATCGCGTATTGCTTCGTCACCTCATTAAGATCGACCATATCCAGGTCACCGAGGGCGGCGGACTCATCGTGGGTCTCGCGGGAGAGCGCATCATTAACAACTTTAAGTTCTACGCCGTATTCCAGGAAAACGAGGAGTTCACCGTTCGTAGCGAGTCGGCCGAATTGGGCACGATCGTCAACCCGCCACCGCCCGGTGAGCGCATCGCCATCGCCGGACACTGCTGGATCGTCGAGGAAGTGGACTGGAAGCGCCATACCGTCTTTGCCACGCAGGTCAAGGGCCGTGTGCCGGCCTACTTTGGCGACTGCCCCGGTGATATCAACACACATGTACTCGAGCGCATGCGCAAGGCGCTCAACGAGCACGCGGCATATCCGTACCTTATGAGTAACGCGCGGGCCCGCTTGGCGCAGGCTCGCCATACGGCCGAGATTTCGGGCGCAGGGACCAAGCCACTCATCAACCTGGGCGGCGATACCTGGGTGCTCTTCCCCTGGTTGGGCAGCTACGCCTTTCTGGCGCTCGAACGTATGCTCAAGATTAAATGTGCCGCGGAGCTGGGCCTTCGCGGACTCGACCCATCGCGCCCGTACTTTATGCAGTTTAAGATGAAGGCTGACGAGGAGACGTTCTTTGAGGTGCTCGCCGCCGAGGCCGAGAAGGACTTCAATCCCATCGAGCTCGTCTATCCCGGCGAGGTGCCTTATTTTGATCGCTACGACGAGTACGTTCCCGAGGAGCTCGTGCGCAAAGGCTTTGCCGAAGGCGTGCTCGACATCGAAGGCATGAAGCAGCGCGTTCTCGGCTGGCGCGACCACGCCTAAGACCAGTCTTTTTGGGACGGGGAGACCTATTTGTCGTGAAGGACGGTGCCGAGAAAGTCGGTGTCGAAGGGCACGGCTTCGGCAAAGGCGTAGTTGCCGTCGCTGGCGATGAGCAGGTAGTTCTCCTCGCCGCCGAACTCCGCATCGCCGCACGGGACCACCCAGGCATGGGCGAATACCTCGAGTGCCGTGGCAGCGCAGTCGCGCAGGAACGTCACGTCGCTCCCCTCGTTTGCGCTCACGATATTGGCGACGTAGACGCCCCCGAAATTTAGGCTGCCCCGCACCAAACGCAACGCTTCAACCGTCGCCAGCTCGCGTACGGGCTCGGCACCGCCAAAGCAATCGCTCACGACCACGTCGTAGCGACGATGGCCCACACTCGTCACACCCAGATACGAGCGAGCCTCAGCAGTAATCACCCGCAAGCGGTCGCCCACCGTGCGCTCCAGCTCGTCCAGATAGAACCAACGGCGCGCCAGGCGCGTAATCTCTCCGTCATACTCGATGACGTCCATGCGCAAGCCCTCGTGCGACATCAGCGCGAACTTGGGATAGGCAAACCCGCCGCCGCCCAGCATCAGCATACGGTTGATACCGTGACCATAAGCGTCGCGCATCGCATCCTCGGCCTCAAACACGTCGTCAAACGCGCGATAGTACGCAAAGACGGGCTCCGCCCAGCGCTCGCCAACGTAACTCGCGCTTTGGTAGACGCCGCCTTGCACCAATACGCGGACTTCGTCACCGCTCTCGTCGTGCACGCGTTTCACACGCGCCAACCCATTGCGGGTTCGCGCAACTTGCAGACAGGCAGCACGAACAGCGACAGCGGCCGCACCAAGCGCCGCGGCTCCCAGAGCAACGCCGGCAACGACGCCGGCAGAAACACTCGGCTTGTTCATCTAGAGCTCCTTTTGCAGATAGAGTCCATGATCGTAAAAACCCAAATGGCGATAGTACTCGCGCGTACCAATCGCGCTGATCACGTTGACGCGCGCATAGCCGGCATCCCGGGCAATCTCGGACGCACGCTCTACGAGTAAACGCCCCAACCCGTGATGCTGCGCCGCCTGGCCCTGGTCGCCCACGCGTGCCGCCATGCCATACACGTGTACCTCGCGAATCATCGCCTCGTCCGGCATCGTCGGCAACTCGTCCGCATGTGCGGCAACAAAAGCGCGAACGGGCAGCGACAGACGCAAAAAGCCGGCGATCTTGCCTTCGGGCGTCACCCACTGCAAAAAGCGTTCACGCGTCACCGGCGTCTCGTAAGCGACCTCATCAAGAGACAGTTCATCCAGGTCGGCACCCGCGGTACTGATCTCGCGATAGCGAATCTCGCGCACCGTCGCACCGTCACCCCGAGCAGCCAGGCGGTTCTCAACGAGCTGACGCAGGTTGGGCTTCTTGTTGCCCACCATGATGTCGTCGGAGCTAAAGTCGCGGATCATGCGGCTGATGCGGCAGAACGCCGGCGTCACCACGATGTCGTCGGCCAGCACATCGAGCAGTTCTTCCTCGGTATAGGGGCGCCACTCGCCGCGCTCATAGCGGCCCACCAGACGCGAGCCCTCGATGAGCGCGCACGGGTAGACCTTGACCTCGTCGGGCATAAAGGCCCCCTCGGTCATAAAGCGCTCGTAGTCGCGCTTGTCCCCCTCGGGCGTGGCGCCCAGCAAGTTGAGCATAAAATGCGCGTGGATCTTAAAGCCAAACAGACGCGCAAGCGAAAACGCCCGCTCGATCTGAGCCACCGAAATGCGACGCTCGTTGATATCGAGCAGGTGCTGGTTGAGGCTCTGGATGCCCATCTGAATCTTGGTGCAACCCAGGCGGCGGATAAGCGTGAGCGCCTGGGGCGTCACGGCATCGGGGCGCGTCTCGATAACGAGCCCCACCACGCGATGCTTCGCCGTCTCGTTGATGCGCTGCTGACGCTCAAGCTCCTCCATCGTTGCCGTCTGCCACTCAGTGACCTCGCCCCACGGCGTACCGGGACCGTACAGACGACGCACCGCACGGTTATAGCCGCCCACGGCAGCATCCACACGCCCCTGCTCGTCGGCAACGCCGGCAGCAAGCTCGACCTCGTCTGTCGCAATGCCGGCGGCCCGATAGCGCTCACGGCGCTCTGCTACCACAGGCGGCAGGGCATCGGCGGGAGCGTCATCGAGCAGACGCCCCGCCTCGGCACGGCTGATGCCCGGACGTGCCAACATGGGGTTGGCCGCCACGCCGGCGACGGCATCGTCATTGAGTGCACGGAAAAGCTCCGACATAAACCATGTCTGATAGCCTTCCGGATAGTCGCTCCAGGTACCGCCAAGCACAATGAGCTCGATCTTATCGGTCGCATGCCCCATCTGCGAAAGCGCGGTCAGGCGAGCGCTCACCTGCAGATACGGGTCAAAGCAATTTTGCTCCGCACGGGCGCATGCCGGCTCGGCGTGCAGATAGCTCTTGGGCATGCGCAGATCGTTGGGGCAAAACAGGCAATCGCCCGAGCATGGCCAGGGCTTGGTAATGACGGTAATGGTCGCCACGCCCGAGGCCGTTCGGCGCGGCTTCATACGCAGGACCTGCAGCAGTTGACGCTCCAGATCGGAATCGACATTCCACGCAGCCCACCGAACCGGCTCCTCACGTTTAACCCGCTGGTAGAACGGCAGCAGACGGCGCTTGGCCAAATCGCGTTTGTCGGCACCCTCACGGCGCGCCTCGGCATGTATCAGTTTGACGAGCGCTTTGTCGTCCACGGTCTCGCCGCGACGCAGGGCCTCGAGTATGTTCAAGATAATCTGTTCCATGTCCCCATTGTAAAGGCAAAGGCGCCGGAGCCGATCTCGGCTTCGGCGCCTTCATCAAAGAGCATGCCTATATGTACCGATCTCCGAAAACCGCATGTCACTCCGGATCAAACGACATGTCGCCCGAACCGACCTCAAAACGATACGTAGCAGACTTATCGCCGTTATCGAATTCAAGATTCAAAATGGTCTCGCCGTCGTAGCCAAGCGGAAGGAAATCGCTCTCGAAGTCGCCGCTGCCCAAGGTAAGGCTCGCCTTAAAGCCCGTCGAGTTCGGAACCATCATCTCCACATCGCCCGAGCCCACACTCACGTCCATCGACTTCGCGGGGGCCTGGTAGAGCTCGAACGTCACATCGCCCGAACCGACCTCAGCACTGAGCGAATCAGTCACGCTGCCCGCAAACTCTACATCTCCCGCACCCAGGAAAAGGTCGAAACCATCACAGGTGACACCGGCAATCTGCAGATCACCCGAGCCCACGTGCGCGTTGACTCCCTTCAGATGTTCGGCAACACGGCGCGGCAGCTCGACCGTAACTGAGCGATCGATTGCCTTACCGTCATCACTTCCAAACTGGGAAACCTTGAGCGTCGAGTCCTCGACGGATGCGATGTTCTGCGTCGCGGCCTTGGAGGCATCCATACCATTGGCAACGCGTCCCCGCTCGATAACGCGAGCCTTGTTACCATCAATAACCTTGACGTCCACCGTAGCCGCATCGATATCGAAATCGAGGTAGCGAAACTCATCGGCATCAAAGGTCGTACACGAAAGCTGCTGAGGCCGAGCGGAATAGTTACCGCCATCGTTCATAAAATCGTCGTCATCAACCACATCGTCCATACCGGACAAGCCGGGTATAACATCGTCGAGATCCCACGGGCCATCAAAATGAATCAAAGTCCGCGAAACGCCAAAAACAAGCCCGATAATCAGTACAAACGCTCCGATGCCGACGCCCAGGCGCAGCTTGGATTCATGCGAAAGCTTCATCATTCGTCACCTTCTTTGGCACATGGCTCAGCGGTGGCCGCGGTAGCCACGTCAGCATCAGGTTCCGCAGAAGTATCCTTCCCCTGGGCCCTGACCGCCACCGGTGCCGGACCAACCTGAATATCCCCGCGCGCCCAATCGCCATCGAGTGCACGCGCCACCCAGTGATAGATGGGAATCGTGAAGAAGATCAGCGCAGCAAAGGGGCCGGCACCAAACAGGAACATCAGTAAAAAGAACAGCAGCCAGCACACGGCCCAATACGGGAATGACTGGAACGGACCCTTCACCGGAGTCGGACCAGCCGCACCGGTACCCGTCATCTGAGCCGTCGCCGCATTGGCAGCCTGCGCACTCCAGCTTGCCGCCTGCGCCGCCTTGGCTGCCGCGTCACTTGCCTGCGTTGCCGCCTCGGTGGCGCGCGCCGCCGCCTCATGGGCTGTCTCTTATACACATCTC
>CABSYH010000072.1:0-7881 GCA_902481965.1 uncultured Collinsella sp. | reverse complement strand
CGTCGGCAGCGTCAGATGTGTATAAGAGACAGATCCTGGCGTTTGTCTCCGTGGGCTTGAGCCTGCTGGGCTAAGTCGAGCAGCTGCTCGACAGCAACCATATTGCCTACGGCTTGCCCGGTCGGCAGCTTTTGCGACTGCTGACCGGGCTTTTTGATATCGAAACAAAGAAAAGCCGGCGCGCTGCGTTTAACAGCGCGCCGGCCTTATCGTTTGGCTAACGAGACGGTCCCGTTATGAATTGAAGTTCGTTGCAGAAACTACGCTCGAAACGCTACATCTGCTTGCGACGACGATCGCTCAGCGTCACACCAGCGGCCACGAGAGTGATACCGCCGATGACGAACACCTCGCCCGCAAGAGCGGAATTGTCGCCAGTCTGGGCGAGTGCGGCAGGCGCAGCCTGTTTCTTGGCAACGGGGGCCTTTGCAGCAGCCTGCGCAACCTGAGGCTTGGCCTGCGGCTCAGCCTTGGGATGATACTTGTCGTACTCGGCCTGCGCGGCAGCCAGGGCATCCTTGGCATCGCCAAGCTCAGCCAGCGCGGCGGCATAGGCGTCGTTGGCATCGGACAGCTTGGCATCGGCATCGCTCAGAGCAGCCTTGAGACCAGCGGCGGCATCGACGGCAGCCTTATAGCGAGCGTAGGCAGCGTTCAGCTTGACCAGCTTCTCGTTGCCCGTCGTGCCCGCGGCAAGGGATGCCTTGTGGTCGACAGCCTCAAGATCAGCCTTGAGCGCCTCGTCGCTGGCAAGCTCGGCCTTGGCCTTGACGATCTCGAAGTTCGCATCGACGACGGCTTCGTTGGCGGCCTCGAGCTGCTTCTGGGCATCGGCGACGCCGGCGACGGCGGCGTAATAGGCGACCTTGGCGTCGTCGACCGCTTTTTGGGCTCCAGCGAAGCGCTCGAAGGCCTTGTTCGCGGTAGCCAGCTCACCCTCGGCAGCCTTGACCTTGGCCTGCGCATCGGACACAGCCTGTGCCTTGGCGGCAACCGCCTGCTTGGCGTCCGAAAGAGCGGTCGCGGCTTGCGTATCTGCGGTCTGGGCCTTGTCAACGCCAGCCTGGGCAGTGTCGTCGGCCTTCTTGGCATCGTCAAGCGTGCCCTGCTTATTCGCAAGGTCCGCCTGGGCGGCATCGCGCTTGGCGGCAAGGTCCTTGACCGAAGCCGTGGCGTTGTCATACGCCTCATTGGCCTGTTCGGACTTTGCCTTGGCGGCATCGCGGGCGCTGCGAGCCTTCGCCTTGTGAGCAGCGGCCTCGGCTGCCTTCGTCTTGCTGTCAGCAAGCGTGGCGTTTGCCTTATCGAGAGCTGCCTGGGCAGTGGCAGCCTCGCCCTTGGCGGTATCGAGGTTCTGCTCGAGGGACTCGATGTCGATTCCGCCGAGCGCGTCCTTCGCGGCGTTGTATGCCGTCTTCGCGGCGGCGGTGCCGGACTTAGCCTTCTCGTACTCGCCCTTGGCGGTGTTCACGTTCGTGTCGGCTGCGGTATAGGCGTCTTGTGCGCCTTTCTGATTATTGAGAGCAGCGAGATATGCCGTATCGGCCGTGCCCAGCGTCTTCTGCGCCTCGGCGAGCTTGCTCTGGAGCTCCTTGAGTTGCGCCTTCTGCGCCTGCGTGCCGCCAGCGTTATAGGCAGAATCGATGTAGTCGTTGACGAGCTTCTTGAACTCGGAAACAGTGAAATCAGCCTGAGTGTCATCAGCGCTGTAATCGAATATGGTTACCTCGGAATCGGTGTTCTTACCGCTACCGGTCGCGATGCCGATAGCCACCGTAGCGGAATCGATAATGTTGAGATAGTGCCCGCAGGCGTCTCCTTTTTGATTGCCATTCTTATCTTTTGTACCGTGGTACACATCGTAATAGTTTTGGTAGATATAGTACGAATCATAGCGATGAGCCATGAGATCTTTGCCGGCCTCGCTATCCACACCGTACTTTTTAATCCAATTCTCGTAATTAACCTTCTCCTGAGTGTAGAGACCGGTGTAGGGCCAGCCCAGGGTATCCTCGGTCTCACCACCGGTATATGCACCGCCACCACCTGCGAGATTCTCAGCATTATCGAAGTAACAGTTCGAGTGATCCCAAATATTCGATGAATATGAGGCGTTGAGTGCAGCTGCTGCGGTCATGCGGAGGCTGACGCTGAGCGCCGACTGACCGTTCGCCTTGCGGAGGTTGTTCTGGGTGTCGAGATATGTCAGGGCGTTGCGCAGCTGTTCCAAGGAAAGCGGATTGGTGTCGCGAGACATGTCCTGATCGACGTAATCGTCATACCACTCGGCTTTGTCGTCAGCGCCGGTGAGTGTAGCCATTGCGTCCTTGGCGTTCGATTTCTGCATAGCCGTGAAATCGCTGCTGTTGCTGATGTAGGCCATAAAGCCGAGCATGCCCTTATTGATGACTTCCTGGTCAACGGTCATGTTGGACTTTAGGTCTGCAATCTGCTGCTCAAGAGCCTCAACCTGGACATTAGCAGCGTCATAAGCCTTTTCCGCGGCGTTCGAAGCAGCGCAGGCTGCCTCCCACTCACTGCGCTTCTGCTTGCGAACTTCGACAAGCTTATCGTACGCGGTCTTCTTGTCGGCCTCGGTCTGCTGGGCCTGCTCGTATGCCGTCTTCGCGGCGTCACGCTTACTGGCCGCGTCCTTGTACTCCTTGTTTGCCGCATCGTATGCAGACTGGGCAGATGCTACAGCAGCGTTGGCGGCGTTGGCCTTCTCCTGCGCGGCAGCGACGGCAGCCTGGGCGGCCTGCAGATTTGTCTGTGCGGTGGCGTCGGCATCCGTCGCGGCATTGAGCTCCGCCTGCGCGGTCTTGAGCTCACCAGCAGCAGCTTTCTTGGCGGCCTCAAGCGCACTCAGGTCAACACCCGTACCCGAGACGGCAGCATCGAGCGCGGCCTGCGCCTGGTTGAACTTCTGCTGGGCGTTATCGCGCGCGGTGGTTGCGGCTGCGAGAGCAGCGGCAGTCTCCTGCTTCTTGGCCTGGGCAGTCGTCAAAGCTGCCTCGGTATTCTGCTTTTCCTGCTGGGCGCTGGCCTCGGCAGCCTTGGCCTGGTCCAGATTGTCCTGTGCAGTAGTAACGGCCTTATTGGCGTCATCGAGCTTTGCCCGCGCGTCCTCGACGGCCTTCTTGGCGGCCTCGTACTCGTCCATACCCATGGCCTCGAGCTTGGCCTGGGCATCATCGAGGGCCTTCTTGGCCTCATCCTGCTTTGCCTTGGCGTCCTTGAGCGCCTGGGTCTTATCCTCGACACTCTTGTTGGCCTGTTCGAGCTGATCGTTCAGGTCGCCCAGCTTCTTCTGCTGCTGCTCGGTCTTTTCGACGGCTGCCTTAAGCTCGTCGATCTTCTCCTGAAGCGCGGCGACTTCTGCTGCGTTCTGCTCGATTTCGTTGTCGCTCACAGCCTGCGAGGCCTGATTCTTTTGCTGCTGTGCCTACTTTTGAGACTGGCCCGCCGCGTCGGCCTTCTTCTGGGCGGCATCGTAGGCGGCCTGAGCGTCCTTGAGCTGCTTTGCCGACTCCTCGGCCAGCTGGGCAGCCGTCTTTACGACCGCTTGGTTACCGGCGGCAACGGTATTCTCTACAGAACTACCCCCCTGAACAGAATCGCCGTTATCGGTTGACGGTGCGGCGATTGCCGCCAGCGGCGACATGAGCGGCTGAGCGATGAGGCCCGCCGTCAAAACGGTTGCGACGGCGCGGTTAGCAACGCCCTTGACGTTGACAGTCTTGGCCCGAGGCTCAAAGTGTTGTGGACTGTAGTTTGCCATGGCTTTCTCCCTTTGACACGGATGTATCCATACGCTTCAAAATGTAGGAGCTGATTTTTGAATTCTGTTGCGCAACATTGGCGACCAGCGTATTTTTTGAAATTCACGCTCTCGTGCTTCACAGTTTCGTCACATTTGAAGGAGCTGGTGCATCATATTCTCGCGGGATGGAATTGAGCCTGTGATTTGCATTTGCTCCCGCGTCATCCGCCCTATCGGATTCCGCATCCAACAGACACCCCGCCCGCCACGGTGTAGAGTTAGGACAACGGGCGCGTTGCGCGGACCGCGCTGGAACGAGGTGGACATGGAACTCGACAAACAACAGATCAAGCGACTGCGCGAGCGTCATCATCGGCGTCACGGCATCCGCCCCGCTCATAGCGAAGCCATGGAAAACATCACCCGCTTCCTCAAGCGCGCATTCAACATTCGCGAGGGTCGCGCGCCCTACCACGTGATTCGCAAGCGTTTTGTAAACGGCGCGCGTCTGACTGGCTCTCACCTGTGTATCCTCATCATCGCCATGCTCATCGCAAGCATCGGCCTCGATATCGATTCGGACATCGCCATCGTGGGCGCCATGCTCATCTGCCCGCTTATGGGATCGGTCCTTGCCATGGCATATGGCATCGCCACGCTCGACCGCGAGATTACCGTCGAAGCCGTCGCCAGCCTTGCGCTGCAAATGGCCTTTTGCCTGGTCACATCCACGTTGTACTTTAAGCTCTCGCCCCTCGGCACCACCACGGCCGCCATTATCGACAACTCGACGCCCACCGTGTGGGACCTTGCCGTCGCGCTCGCGGGCGGCTTTGCGGGTGGCCTGGGCAACTCGCGCGACCAGGAACCCGCCACGCTCATCGCCGGCGTGGCCGTGGCAACCGCGCTCATGCCGCCCCTGTGCGCGGCGGGTTATGGCATTGCCATCGCGAGCGGCTCGCTGTTCCTCTCAGCCCTCTACGAGTTTGGCATCAACGTCGTCTTTATCGCGCTGGCGGCCGAAGCCGTATTGCTTCTTTTACGTGTACCGCTCAAGCGTGATCTCAACGGCGACGGCATTGTGACCGCCGAGGAAAACGCCGAGGTCGACGAGCTGTCACGCAAGGTGCGCCGCCGCATTATTGTGGGCACGGTAGTCTTTGCCATCCCCTGCATCGTTATGACCGCGGGTTCCATTGGCTCGGCGCAGGCCGGCGTGCAGGACGGCTACGGCGTCACCGAAACCACGCGCGAGCTTGCGGCGGTGCTGCCGGGCTTTAAAGATTACACCGTCGCCGTCGAGACCTCGGCTACCGAAGGCGAGGAGGAAGGCATCGTCGAGCGTGAGATTGTCGCCCATGTGACGACGGGCGAGGCGCTTGGGGCACACGACCGTCACGTCGCCCGCAAGCTCATTGACCTCAACGTGCCCGAACTCGATCGCGTGGAATTTGACGTAAAGTGATGCGGGACGCGAGGTGGGCCCGGCACGAGAGCGCAGCCGCGGGGCGCAGGCACAGCCAAGCGCAGCGCTACAGCTCGTACTTGTACACGCGATAGATGTACTTCTCGGCTTCCATCTCGTAGGTGGCGATGGGCAGTCCATAGCGATCGTACTCGGTAAAGGTCTTGGCCATGCCCGATGCCACGAGCATGCTATTCGAATCGCCGACGCGCTGCGCACTGCTCACATAGCCCGAAAACGGCACGGCGATCTGGTCCACAAGCTCGTAGGTGCGCACGGTCTCGTCCACCGTAAAGATGCGCCCAAACGAATGCGTTCCCTTACTGTAGTCGGTCACCACCGCGGCGACCAGCTGGCCCCAATCGAACTTGGGGTAGCTTTCGGCCGCACCAAAGTTGTTGTCGTATAACAGCACTTGGTAGCGACCGGTCGTTCCCGTGTCAGAACTCGGCAGATAGGTCACACTGTGTTGACCCGCGTTGAGCGAAAAATCGCATTGGGCCTGCAGCAACTTGTCCTCAAAGCCCGAGCCGGCCCATTGCCACTCCTTTCTATTTCTGGGTCCATCTTCTCACTGTTGGCGGCCGAAAATGATCCGTTTTCCTCCGTCCCCGACGGATCATTTTTTAGTACTTGAAGAAGCCCTCGCCCGAGCTTTCGCCCAACTTGCCTTCGTCGAGCATTTTCTTGAGGACGGAGGCCATGGCCTTAAAGTTGTAGGGCATCATCATCTTCTTGAGCAGCGGGCTCACCAGGCCCGGCACCTTCTGATACTGCATGACGATGTTGTAGGCCGTCTGGATGCCCACGGTGTCGAATACGCGGAACGGGCCCTTGGGAGCGCCGGTGCCACGCGTCCACGCAAGGTCGATGCTCTTGGGATCGCTCACGCCCGAGACGTACAGATCAAGGCCCGAAAGCAGCCACGGTACCAACATGGAGTTGAGCAGATAACCGTTCTTTTCCTTGTTGACGGGCAACGCCAGCATACGGATGTCGTTGGCAAAGTCGACGAGTTCATCGAAGTAGCGCTTGTCGGTCTGGTCCTGTGCCATGACCTCAGTCATGTTGTTCTTCCAGATGGAATTGGCAAAGTGCAGCGACAGGTACTTCTCGGGGCGGCCGGTGTACTTGGCAAAGGTGCTCGGCAGCAGCGTGGAGGAGTTCGTCACGACAACGGTCTTTTGCGGGAGGACCGGGGCGAGCTTCTTGTAGAAGCCGATCTTTGCCTGGGTGTCTTCGGCCATAGACTCGATGACCAGGTCGGCGTCGGCCACGGCTTTGGCAAGATCAAGCTCTAGCTTGAGCGTAGAGTAGGCACGTTCGACGGCGGAGAGTGCCGCCTCCTTGTCGAAGGGCTGGCCGCTATCGGCGATACCGGCGCACCACTCGCCCGTGCCGTCCGCCATGCCCTCGATGGCAGCGATGTACTCCTCGCGCACATGATCGATCTTGGGCTGGGTGCGGCCGATGCTGCCCTCGCTGCGCAACCAAATCGTTACATCAAAGCCGCAGTAGGCAGCCTGAAAGGCAATCTGGCTTCCCAACACGCCGCCGCCGGCAACGCAAACGGTCTTGTAGCTCATAGGAACAGTCCTCTCTTACGTAATTCCATAGATGTGTATTTATTCAACCGTAAGAGGGCTGCACACTGGGGGTGGGTTCTATAAACGGACGGTAATTTGCGGCGAACGGCTACATCTGTTCATTATCTCAGGGTTCCGAGGGCGATTTTTTGTGCCACCGAGACGTCGTTTGCGGAAGTATGCGGCAAATTCCGGAACCCTTGAGCACCCCCCCCCCGATTTTCCGCCAATAAAACCGCAGGTACAGGGCTTGGACATATTCGGTGTGCTCGGTCTATTCAGATTTTGCCGCATACTTCCGAAATCTGAGTTCGCAAAGGGTGATAGTCGGGGCGTTTACGCAACATATGTCCAAGCAAAAACGGGTGGTAGCCGGTACGGCTACCACCCGTTTGTCTCATATCTAGCCCAAAGCAGGCCAGTTACTTCTTAATGCCGCGTCCCAGGCGCTCAGCGACCGACGCCACGGCGCTCTCATCGACCGAGCCGCAGCTCACGCAGCCGTCATGGGCACGCATCTGGCCGGTGACCTCGTCCATCGCGAGCGGCGCCACCTTCTCGAGCTTAAAGCCCTTACCGGCGCGCATGTTCTCCTTGGCCACGCTAATCATGAGCTTAATACGGTTGAGCTGGTTGACCTCAGACGCACCGGGGTCGTAGTCCACCGCGACGATATTGCTCTCGGGGTGCTGACGGCGCAGCTCCTTGATCACGGCCTTGCCCACCACGTGGTTGGGCAGGCACGCGAAGGGCTGCGTGCAGATGATGTTGGGCGCACCGTGATCGATCAGGTCGAGCATCTCGGCCGTGAGCAGCCAGCCCTCGCCCATGTTGTTGCACACCGAAAGCACCGTGCGGGCCTTGTCGGCCATGGTGCCGATGCGCTCGGGAGCCTCAAAGCGGCGGGACTTTTCGAGCATCTCCTCCACCGGCGTACGCATCCAGTCCACGAGTTTGATGAGCGCCTGCATACCAGCGCGCGTGGTAGCGGAGCTTCCCAGCTCGTCCTTCTGCAGCTCGGCGTTGCTCATGGAGTACAGGCTGTCTCTTATACACATCTGACGCTG
>CABSYH010000071.1:0-7924 GCA_902481965.1 uncultured Collinsella sp. | reverse complement strand
CGACAAGCTGCCTTCCATCTATGTGACCAATTCGCTTTCGGTGTTTAACCTGCTCGAGGCGCGCGAGGGCTGCGACCTGTGCCTCGTGGGCGGTATGTACCGTCGCCGCACCGCCGCCTTTGTGGGCCCCATGGCCGAGGATACCCTGCGCGCACTAGGGATTGACACGGCGTTTATCGGTGCCAACGGCATTCTGGACGGCGACGTGTCCACGTCCAACATGGACGAGGGCCGTATCCAGCAGCTCGCCTTTAGCAAGGCCGATGCGCGCTATCTGATTGCCGACTCCAGCAGGATGGGCAGGCGCGACTTCTGCACTTTCTGCCGCCTGGACAGCCTGGACGCCGTGGTATGTGAGCCGGGTATTGCCGCCGAGGACCGTGCCGCCATCGAGGAGCACGCGCAGGTCATTTGCTAGCTAGCGCAGCAGGAGGACTTTTGCCCTTGCCAGCGCGGGGTTACCGCTTCACAATGACGCGCAAATAACTTTGGGCAACAAGGATGAGGCTATTCTGAGATATGACTAGACTCCGTATCTCGTCTTTATGTCCCTTGAGAATGAATCGTAGTCTTCATAGAGCCCTTCTCTGCTTTCATCCTCGGCGTGGTTTACACGTTCAAGGAGCTTATCCTTTGAAGCCTCTTTTGTTATTGCGGCCTCGCCATCGGGTATTGTGGATTGCAAGAATAGTTCTAGAGCATGGACGTCTTTGAGTATGTAGCCCGTCGAACGGCCCGCTCCTGTTTTTTCGATTGCGCTGCAACTAACAAGCTGACCGAGGGTTCGTTTAACGGTTACCTCGCTGATATCGGGGCAGTTGGACCGGATGTCGGATTTCTTAATGACGCCGGGTCTCTGTTGAAATAGAACAGCGATGCGCGCTTGCTTCGACATGGGACGAGTGCTTGATTCAATTAAGGTACGCTGCTCGAGCTGTCGGTAGGCGGCTAGGGTTGTTCCGAGCATGAAACGGATAAAAGGTGCTTCGGTGTTTTGATTTTCATTCCATCCAGTGGAGCTTGCAGCGAGGGCGTTGTAGTAGAGCGCCTTGTTGTCTTCAATAAGTCGTTCGATGCTGATGTAACGCGCAACGTCGTATCCAGTCTTTTCGAGCAGCAGCGTTGTAAGGAGCCGGCTCATCCTGCCATTGCCATCGTTGAAGGGATGAATGCTAACAAAATCGAAGATAAAGCGGAGCGATATAAGGAGGGGATCGCAAACTTGGCGAGATAAAGCATCGTTGAGGGACTGGCAGGCTTCTTTAATAAGTCCCGGGGTTGCTAGAGCCGAAGGGGGCCTAAAGCGCACAAATCGATTACCTTGATCGTCAATGGAGACGATTTCGTTATTGCCATCTTTCCAATGGCCTCCATACGAGATTGCCGTGTGCGCCATGAGGTCACGATGCAACTGCAGAATGACCGATGGCGTTACGGGAATGGAATCGTGTTGCTCGTGAATAAGCGACAGCACATCTCGGTATCCAGCGATTTCTTCCTCTGCGCGGGAGCTTGGCTTGGCGGAATACGCCATGATCGCTTTGAGTCTTTTTTGGGTGGTAACAATTCCTTCAAGTCCGTTGGAGGATCGGGTGCTTTGGATCTTAGCCTCCTCCATTAGGGACGATAGAAGCTCGGGTTTGACTTGACTCAGAGCAAGCTGACGGCCTTTATGCTCGCGTATCGAGAGGAGGAGGTTGGTGATTGGAGTTGCTTCGAGTTCCGCTGGGACTGTGGTGTAATCGAACTGGCGCATGCGGCTCCTTTCGGTATCACGAACATACTTTCGATATCATAATACCATTAAATGATACCGAAAGTATGTTCGTGATACCGAAAACTGGAAACCATGGTTCATAACTGCTTGGAAAGTTCGGATTTGACTATCTTATTGTCTTGATCTGTAACAGTTAGACGGTTAAAAGTGGGCTACGTGTTACAGATTGAGATCTTTCAGCCCTGGTCGCCCGTTCGTCTAAATCTATAACAGTTAGGATTGAAAATCCCTGCTAGATGTTACAGATCGAGATAAACGGTCCGCACGGGCTCACCAAAAACAAAAAGACCGCATGCGAACCCGTGGAGGGATTCGCATGCGGCCGACAGGGGGTATGCGGCAAAAGTTAGGCCATAAGCAGGCCGGTCTCCGCGACGTTCTTGTACCAGTACGCGCTCGCCTTGGGATAGCGCTTCTGGGTCTCAAAGTCGATGTAGAACAGGCCATAGCGCTTGTTATAGCCGTTGGTCCAGGAGAACTGGTCCTGCAGCGACCACACAAAGTAACCGTCGACGTTTACGCCGCCGTCGATTGCCTTGAGGATCCACGCGAGATGCTGACGCATGTAGTCGATGCGAGGGGCGTCGTCGATAAAGCCGTCCTCGAAGTCGTCCTTATAGCCCATGCCGTTCTCGGTGATGTAGATCTTCTTGTAGTTGGGGTAATCGTTCTTAATGCGGAGCAGCAGGTCGTACAGGCCCTCGGGATAGATGATCCAGTCCCAATCGGTGGTGGGTACGCCTTCGCGCACGCACGACTCGCCCACGCCCTTGAGGAACCAGCGCGAGGAGCCCTTGTCGCCGGTGCCATTGTGGTTGATGTCGTTTTCGCCCTCGGCGGCACGCAGGAACTGGCACTTGTACGTGTTGACGCCCAAGCAATCGTTGTAGGGGAGCGCGGCGGTCAGCGCGGCGATGTCCTCGTCGCGGACGTCGAGCTCGCCGCCGGCGATATGGGCAAGCTTGGTTGCGGCTTCCATGGTGTCGGCTGCATAGTGGCCACGGAAGGTGGCGTCGAGTACCCAGCGGTTGTTGATGACGTCGGCCATGCGAGCTGCCTCGCAGTCGGCAGCGCTGTTGGGATCGAGGGGATACTTGGGCTCCAGGTTCTGGACAATGCCGATCTCGCCCTCAAAGCCGCCCTCGTGGAAGGCGACGACAGCCTTGGCATGGGCCACCATCATGTTGTGCATGAGCTGGAAGGCCTTGTCCAGGCGATACTTCTCGCCGTGCGGCCAGTTGCCAACGATAAAGCTGCCCTCGGCGGTCGCGGGAATCTCGTTAAAGGTAAACCAGTGCTTGACCTCGGTGAACTCGGCAAAGCAGAACTTGGCGTACTCGACAAAGGCGTCGATCGTCGTGCGCGTCAGGAATCCCTCGCCGCCGTTCTGGTAAAAGGCCTCGGGCGTATCGAAGTGATCGAGCGTGACATAGGGGATAACGCCAGCTTTGTTGCAGGTGGCGAAAAGCTCGTGATAGAAAGCGACGCCCTCGGGGTTAATCTCGCCGGTGCCACTGGGGAAGATACGGCTCCAAGCGATGGAGACACGGATACCGTTGATGCCAAAACGCTGGCACAGGTCGATATCGACCGGGTACTTGTTGTAGAAATCGCTTGCAGGATCGGGGGAGAAGCGACCCTGGGCTGCCAGGAAATCGTCCCAGGGCACTTTGCCCTTGCCGTGCGTACGGGTCTCGCCCTCAACCTGGTAAGCAGCGGTGGCGCCGCCAAACACAAAGCCGTCGGGGAACTGCATGGGGTTGGTCATGAGTCATCCTTTCTGTGGGATACGAATAGGGAGAGGTGCCCGAACCGGGAATCCGGGCACCAACAGAGGGAGGAACTAGTCGAGGTTCTCGCGGAGCCACTTGATGGCGCCAGCGGGGTCGCGGGTAAGGTCGATATATTCCTTGCCGCGCGGGGCGAGCAGCTTAATGCCCAGACGATCGGTGTCGGCCTTCATGTCGTTGTAGTAGCTACGGACCTGCGGGGCAAGCACGATAACGTCGTACTGATCCATGATGGCAGTGTGCTGGCCATAGGCGCCTGCGGAGGAAGCGATGTTCTCTCCGGTCTGCGCAGCACCTTCCTTGATAGCGTTGGCAAGCATGGCGGAGGTGCCGGCGCCGGCGCACAGGACGAGGACCTTCAGACCGTCGACATCCTTCTTAGCGGATGCATCGGAGGCGGGCTCGGGCTGATCGGCGACAGGCTCGCTGTCGGCGGCAGCGGCGGTCGGCTCGACGGCAGCGGCGGTCTGCTCGACAGCGGCCGCAGAGGTGCTGGCGGTGATGGTGGCAGCACCATCGGACTCGAGACCCAGCTCGGCGGCGCGCTCGGCCTCCTGGTCGCAGAGCAGCTTATCGTATGCCTTCAAGAACGGCAGGTAGATGATGGCGTCCAGCAAGATGATGATCGCGATAAATACCAGGGCGATAAGCTGGAAGTTCGTGGTGATGAAGATGCCGATGGGGGCAGGGGTAGCCCAAGGCACCACGAAGGAGAAGCCGTTCATGCCTACGTTATCGATAAAGAACTTGGCAACGCTCACGTTGACGCAGCCGGCGGCAACAAAGGGGATGAGCATGTAGGGGTTAAGGATCATCGGCGCGCCAAAGAGCAGCGGTTCGTTGACGGCGAAGGCAACAGGAACGATCGAGGCCTTACCGACGGCTTTGAGCTGCTTGGACTTCATAAAGAGAATCAGCAGAAGCGGCACGATGAACGTGGCGCCGGTGCCGCCGAACTCACCCACGAGCGACATGTTAAAGGTGAGGGAGTGGGCGGGGTGGCCGCCGGCCAGCAGAACCTGCAGGTTCTCAGCCTGGTTGGCAAGACGGATGGGGTCGATGCCCGGCTGGACAATCGAAGGACCATGGACACCGATGAACCAGAAGAACGCGGTGGCTGCCTGGATAAGGATAAGGCCAGGATAGGTTTCTGCCGCAGTGAAGAGCGGGGAGAGCAGCTTGATGAGCAGCTCGGAGAACGGAACGCCCATAAGGTTGCGCACAACCACATCGATGATGCCGCAGATGATGACAGCGCCGCCAAAGGGGATGATGTCGCGGAAGTTCTGAGCGATGGCGCCCGGAACCTCCTTGGGCAGCTTAATGGTCAGATCGCGCGAGACGCAGAACTTATAGACCCACACGGTAATGAACGCGGCGATATAGGCCGAGAACAGACCGCGCGTGCCCATGCTGGTGCAATCGAAGACCGAAAGTTCGGAGCCGTTGAACTTGGTGGTGAACTGCGTGACTGCGAGCAGCAGCATGCTGCACTGGGCGGCCACCATGGTGGAACCGTCGTTGAGCACCTTGCCGGCGGGCATGCGACGGTTCATGGAAGCCGTGAAGTTCTTGGCGGTGGTGCCGGCAACCATGATGCCCATGACACCCATGGTGAAGTTGTACAGCTTGTTGCACCAGTCGATGAGCGGCTGGGGCAACGTGATTCCAACTACGCCGGGAAGGGTGGCGATCAGCAGAAAGATCGAAGAGGTAAGGACGATGGGCATGCACCCAAGGAATCCGTCTTTGATGGCCTGGAGGTAGATGTTTCTCGAGATCTTCTCGAAGAACGGTTGATGCTTTTCGAGCATCTTTACGATGGCGTCCATAGAGCTCCTTTGCTACTTGATGCGCGATGCATGTGGATGGAACTGGTCGTCGATGGATGGTCAGGACTGCCCGGAAACCTTCCTGCTTAAGGAAGGCATTGTGAAATGACAACGTAAGACATTTTTGGAAGAGCAACAAGGATATACGGGTGAGTGGTCGATATTGTTCGGTAAACGGTTGATTTATCAGTCAGGCAGGTGGTGTATGCTAGAACGCAAAAAACAAGCGATAGAGAACCGAGTGGAGAAGCAGTGACAACGATGGACAAGAAAAACGTTTCGATGAACGACGTGGCGATTGCCGCGGGTGTTTCTCTCAAGACGGTGTCGCGCGCGATCAACGAGCCCGATAGCGTGCGAGAGTCGACACGCGATAAGGTCCATTCGGCCATGGAGGCGCTCGGATTTCGAACCAACTATGCCGCGCGTTCGCTCAAGTTGGGCCGTTACGGGTGCATCGGCGTTGTGCTGTTTCACTTGTCAGGCGGTGCCGTGGACATGATTGACGGTATCGCCGATGCCGCCGAAGAACGCGGCTTTGCGCTCACGATGATTAAGAAGTGCGCAGGGGAGAAGATGACCCTTGCCGATGCGGCGCGCAGGATGTCGCAGCTGCCTGTTGATGGCATGATCTTCAACCTGCGTCAGATGGTCGATGACTTTGATACTTTTGAGGCGCCGAAAGACCTCAAGACGGTGATTATCACATCAATGGAACATCCTACCTGCTCCACCGTTAGTGACGACCAAGAGGGCGGCGCGCGCATGGCGTGCGAGTACTTCTTGAATCGCGGGCACAAGAACGTGTACTTCGTCTCTGGTAAGAAAGAGGCGCTGTCGAGCCAGTGTCGTATGAAAGGTTGGCGTGCGGCGCTCGAGGCGCGTGGCATTGAGCCACCCGAGCCTCTGCAAGGCGATTGGAATGCGGATGGTGGCTATGCCGCGGGCCTTGTGCTTGCCGATAAGCCCGATTGCACGGCGGTCCTCGCTGCTAACGACTGCATGGCAAACGGCGTGATGATGGCTCTACGTGACAAGGGTCTGAGTGTGCCCGACGACGTGTCCGTGATCGGCTTCGATGACGAGCTTTACAAGACGATTCCCAACTCGATTCTGACGTCGGTGAAGTTCCGCCACCGCGAGCTGGGCGTCCGTGCGCTTAATGAGGTCGTCGCAGGTCTGGAAGCCCCGAGCTCCAGAAGCCGTACGCTTGTCTCGGGTGTGCTGGTCGAGCGTTCCAGCGTAAAGGACCTGCGGGCGTAGACGTGCTCGGCCTGTTCGTCTAAATCTGTAACAGCTAGGACCCAAAAACTCGGCTAGATGTTATAGATTTAGACAATTCGGTCCGGCTTATTCCGTTTGTCTCGATCTGTAACAACTAGACGGTCAAAAGTGGTCTACATGTTACAAATCGAGATTGTTCGGCCCGGGCCGCCCGTTCGTCTAAATCTGTAACAGCTTGGACCGAAAAACTCGGCTAGATGTTACAGATTGAGATGAACAGGAGGACGGGTGCGGTCTAAACAAAATGGCCCGCGCATCACACATCGATGCACGGGCCATTTATTGTCTGCGAGCGGCAGGTGGTGTCAGCGTCTTATGCCTCGAGGTTTTCCTCGATCCAGGCGACGGCACCCTTGGGATCCTTAGTGAGGTCGATGTACTGTTTGCCCTTGGGCGACAGCAGCGTGATGCCCAGGCGGTCGGTGTCGGCCTTCATCTCGTTGTAATAGGTGCGAACCTGCGGAGCCAGGACGATGACGTTGTACTGGTCCATGATGGCGTAGTGACTGCCGTAGGCACCGGCGTTGGCGGTAATGTCGATGCCCAGCTCGTCGGCGCCTTCCTTAAGCGCGTTGGCGAGCAGTGCAGAGGTGCCGGCGCCAGCGCACAGAACCAGAACCCTCAGATCCTTGCCCTTAAGGGCGGACGGAGCTGCGGAGGCCTCAGTGGCAGAAGCGGTCTCGACAACAGGAGCCTCAACGGCGGGGGCGTCAGCGGTCTTGACGGTCTTGGTCTCCTCGGCCTCTTCTTCGGCCAGGGTCTCGGCCTCCTGCTTGCACAGGACGTTGTCGTAGGCCTTGCAGAACGGGTAGTAGATCAAGAAGTCAACGACCAGCAGGACGACAACCAGGACCAGAGAGATCGGCTGGAAGTTGGTGTCGATGAAGGTGCCGATCGGTCCGGGGAGTGCCCACGGCATGGCATAGATAAAGCCGTTCATGCCCAAAAAGTCGATGAAGAACTTACCAATGAGGACGTTGGCCACGGGGGCAAACAGGAACGGGATCAGGAAGTACGGGTTGAGGATGATGGGCGCGGCGAACAGCAGCGGCTCGTTGACGGCGAACATCACGGGTACGACAGAGGCTTTGCCGACGGCCTTGAGCTGCTTGGAGCGCATAAAGAGCAGGAAGATGATCGGGACAATGAACGTGGCGCCGGTGCCGCCGAGTTCGCCGATGTAGTTACCGAAGTTCTCGGTCCTGTCTCTTATACACATCTGACGCTGCCGACGAATAGAG